>NZ_JBHUSE010000007.1:0-140010 GCF_042674585.1 Arthrobacter sp. NPDC057013 | reverse complement strand
CCACCACCAACCCCCCCCCCCCCAACCCCCCCCCCCCCGCCTCTTTTGTTTTGCCCCCCCCCCCCCCATTCCCGTGGTTTTCCCGCCGATACCGGCCCACAAAAACTCCTGGGAGGCGGGAGGTTAGCGGGCGACGCGGGGCGCTATGGCGACCGCGGCTGCGGCGATCACCGCGGTCAGCACGAAGACGCCGGCGAAGGAGGCCGCCGTCGTCGTAAATGCCGTGAACACGATTCCCGTGGCGGCGAGCGCGAGAGCACCGCCGAGGGAGTCGGAAATGGACATCGCCGAGCTGTTGAAGCCCTCGGTGTCCGGCGTGGAAAGTGCCAGCGTCATCACGCTCAGCCGCGGATACGCAAGGCCCATGCCACCGCCGGCAATGACCCAGCCGGCAATCGCGACGGCGGGCGGCCAGCCAAACGCCGTGGTCACCAGCGCCAAGGTGATCGCCAGCAGCACCATCACCGAGCCGATCCGCACGGCGGCCGGACTGCCCAGCCTGCCGCCCAGCCGGCTCTGGACGCCCGACGCTGCCGCCCACGCGAGGGCTCCGCCGGTCAGCGTGAGGCCGGCGAAAGTGGGCGAGAACGCGTACCGCTCCACGAGCAGGTAAGGCAGGTAGACCTCGGCGCCGAAGAAACCAGCCGCAACCAGTCCGCGGATCAGGATCACACTGGGCAGGCCCCGCCGGGCCGTAAGGGTACCGCGGGGCACCAGCGGCCTGACGGCCAGCAGGGCAATCACGACGGCGGCACCCGCCAGCAGCGGTCCGGCCGCCGGAAGCCCGGAGGACAGGTTCAGGCCGAGCACCGCCAGCGCGGCCAGGGCCGCCCAGGCCAGCCGTCCCGACGCCCAGGAGGCCGGGGTGCCCGGCGGATCTGAAGCATCAACGGAACCGTTCCCGTTCGCGTTGCCGGACCGGACGCCCCGCAGCGCTGGCAACAGCATCGCGAGCGCCGGGAGCACCAGCACGACGACGCCGAGGAACACCCAGTGCCAGCTTGCCAGCTGTGCCACGAGCCCGGCGGCGAAGGGCCCCACGAGGGACGGAATGACCCATGCCGCGGAGAAGGCGGCGAAGATCCTGGGGTGCAGGACGGCCGGATAGACCCGCGCCACCACCACGTACAGGGCCACCGTCATGGCGCCGCCGCCCAGCCCCTGCACCAGGCGGCCCGCCACCACCGCCCACATGGTGCCGGCCGTGCCCGCCACCAGCAGGCCCAGCGCGAACACCGCCACCGAGGCGAGCAGCGGGCCGACGGGTCCGCGCCGGTCGGACCAGTTCCCGGCGCCCACCATGCCGATCACGCCGGTGGCCAGCGGGCCCGCGAAGGCGAGGGCATACAGGCCGGCCCCGCCGAGTTCCCGGCTGACGACGGGCATGACGGTGGTGACGGCGAGGGATTCGAACGCGGCGAGGAACACCAGCGCACAGGCGCCCACGGTCACCAGCAGGTAGGCACGGTGGAGAATTCCGGCGCCGGGCGGGGCAGAGACGGCAGATTCGCGCACGGTCAGCCCACCAGTTCGGGTGCGCCGGTGGTCACGGCGACAACATCGCCGCTGGCCGTCGAATCAGGGTTGAGCATCCAGCCCACGCGTTTGACCGTCCGCAGCATGACCACGCTCTCCACCAGTTCGATCCCCGGGATGCGCTGCTGCAGGGCCAGCTCCGCGGTCATGACGTCGGCGAGCGACTGCAGCCACATGATGATGATGAAGTTGGTGCGGCCGGTGGTGGAGGCGCTCAGCCGCACGTTCCGGAAGCCGCGGAGCTCCTCGGCCGCCGCCTCGTGCTGGCCGGGCGGGACGTTGGCGAACCAGTGGCAGGTCACCGGGAAACCCGAATACCGCTGCGCAATCTCGCAGCGGAAGGAGAGGACGCCGCTGGCCAGCACCCTGTTCAGCTGGCGCTGCACGGTGGCCGGATGCCGTTCCAGCGCCCTGGCGATCTCGGCCGCCGTCGCCCGGCCGTCCTTCGAAAGGAACGGCAGGATCGCCAGGTGGCTGGCGGGCAGCGGCTCCCGCACCGCCGCCGACGGCGCGGATGCTGCGGCCTCGGGGCCGGCGAGTGCCCGGAGCGCCTGGAGCTGAGAGCGGTTGAGGACGTTGATGCGCCAGGCGTAGGCGCCGGCGTGCAGCCGGGTGGCCAGTGAGGTCTGGTATTTGACCAGCCCGTCGATGGCATGAAGCTTGTAGGCCACGGTGGTGAAGTGCTGCAGGGAGCCGGTGATGACCGTCAGCATCAGGTCCCGGTTGCTCGCCGCCTCCTCCACGGTGACGATCTCCGGCACCGCCGCCAGTGCCCGGGTGACCTCCGCCCGGCGGTGCAGCTCGCACTCGACGTCGACGAAGGCGAGGCACATCTTCTGCGGATCCCCCATCGGATGCGCCGTGACCCATGCGGCACCCGCGGCGGTGAGGCGCTCCCACCGTGCGGCCAGGGTGGTGGCGTGCACGCCCAGCACCTCCGCGGCGTCGGCCCAGCTCAGCCGGGGTGCGATCTGCAGGGCGTTGATCAGGGCGAGGTCCTCCTCCGTGACGTCCAACAGCCCTCCCTCCCGCGCAGCCCTGCACGAATCCTGAATATCAGCCCGGGGTTTTGCATTTTTCCAGCACTTCGGCCGGATGTGAACCAGGCCACTCCAGAATAGACCCACAGCACCGGACCACCAACGAGGAGAACACGTGCCGATTGCCGCAGACGCCCGCCAGATGCAGCAAGACCTTGCCCGGTTTCGCCACGACCTGCACCGGGAACCTGAAATCGGACTGCAACTGCCGCGGACCCAGGAAAAGGTCCTGAAAGCCCTGGAGGGCCTGCCATACGAAATCACCCTGGGCAAGGAAACGACGTCGGTCACCGCGGTTTTGCGCGGCGGTGCTTACGACGGCGGTGCTTCCGCCGGCGCGTCGGGCGGCGCACCGCGTCCGGGCACCGCGCCCGCCGTCCTGCCGCCTGCCGTGCTCCTCAGAGCCGACATGGACGGCCTGCCCGTACAGGAGAAGACCGGCGTCGATTACACCTCCACCGTCGACGGCGCGATGCACGCCTGTGGCCACGACCTCCACACCTCCATGCTCACCGGCGCGGCCACCCTGCTGGCCGAGCGGCGGCACCGGCTGGCCGGCGACGTGGTCCTGATGTTCCAGCCCGGCGAGGAAGGCTGCGACGGTGCCAGCTACATGATCCGCGAAGGCGTCCTGGACGCGCCCGGCCGGCGGGTGGACGCGGCCTACGGCATGCACGTGTTCTCTTCCCTCGAGCCGCACGGAACGTTCTGCACCAAGCCCGGCGTGATGCTCAGCGCCTCCGACGGCCTGGTGGTCACCGTGCTCGGCGCCGGCGGGCACGGCTCGGCCCCGCATTCGGCCAAGGACCCGGTGACGGCCGCAGCCGAGATGGTCACGGCCCTGCAGGTGATGGTCACGCGCCAGTTCAACATGTTCGATCCCGTGGTCCTCTCCGTCGGGGTGCTCCACGCGGGGACCAAGCGCAACGTCATCCCGGAAACGGCCCGCATCGAGGCCACCATCCGCACCTTCTCGGAGGAGAACAGGCAGCGGATGATGGACACCGTCCCGCGGCTGCTCAAGGGCATCGCTGCCGCGCACGGCCTCGAGGTCGACGTGGACTACCAGCAGGAATACCCGCTGACCATCACCGACGAGGACGAGACGCACACCGCGGAGAAGGTCATCACCGGGCTGTTCGGCGACTCGAGGCTCTCCCGGTGGGCCACGCCGCTCAGCGGCTCCGAGGACTTCTCCCGGGTCCTGGCCGAGGTGCCCGGCACCTTTGTGGGCCTGAGCGCCGTCCCCCAGGACGCGGACCACGCCACCTCCCCGTTCAACCACTCGCCGTACGCAACGTTCGACGACGCCGTGCTGGCTGACGGTGCCGCGCTCTACGCGGAACTCGCCATTTCCCGTCTCGAGGCGCTGGCCGGCGCCCGGGTCCCCGCCCCCGTTCCGGGTCTCTAGCCCGCCCATTCCAGGGAGACAACCATGACCACCATTATCAACGCCCAACGCGAGAGCCGGACCTCGACCCGCAAGACCATCATCGGCACCGGCATCGGCAACGCCGTCGAATGGTACGACTGGGCCATCTACGCCACCTTCACGCCCTTCATCGCCAGCCAGCTGTTCAGCAAGTCCGACCCCGCCTCAGCCGTGCTGTCCACACTGGCGATCTTCGCCGTCGGCTTCGTCGCCCGCCCCTTCGGCGGTTTCCTGTTCGGCTGGATCGGTGACCGGGTGGGCCGCAAGGCGTCCATGACGCTCGCCGTCGGCCTGGCGTCCCTGGGCAGCCTCATGATCGGCGTCGCCCCCACGTTCGCCAGCGTCGGGGCATTCGCTTCCCTAATGCTGCTCGTGGCCCGGCTGGTGCAGGGCCTGGCGCACGGCGGCGAGCTGCCGTCGTCGCAAACGTATCTTTCGGAGATGGCACCCCGGGAACGCCGCGGCTTCTGGGCCACGCTGATCTACACCTCCGGAACCGTCGGCATCCTGTTCGGCACCCTGCTGGGCGCCGTGCTGAACATGGCACTGACCACCGAGGTCATGAACGCCTGGGGCTGGCGCATCCCCTTCCTCATCGGGGCCGCGATGGGCCTGTACGCACTGATCATGCGGGCCCGGCTGCACGAGACGGACGTGTTCGAGGGCGAAACCGCCACCCTGAAGCGCGCCCCGATCTGGCCGCAGATCGTCCGGTACCGCAAGCAGGCGATGCAGGTGATCGGCCTGACCGTCGGCCTCACAGTCATCTACTACATTTGGGGCGTGGTGGCGCCAAGCTACGCGACCACCGCCCTGAAAATCGACCGCGGCGAGGCCCTCTGGGCAGGCGTCATCGGCAACATCGTCTTCATCGCCGCGCTTCCCGTCTGGGGCAAGCTGTCCGACCGGATCGGCCGCAAGAAGGTGCTGTGGGCCGGCGCGGTCGGCTCCGCCGTCATGCACTTCCCGATGACGTGGCTGCTGAAGGATTCCGCCTGGCAGCTGGCCGTGAGCATGTCAGTGATGCTCATCTTCATCGCCGCGAGCGCCGCCATCGTTCCGGCCGTGTACGCCGAGCTGTTCCCCACGAGCATCCGCACCGTGGGCGTGGGCGTGCCGTACTCCATCTGTGTGGCAGTGTTCGGCGGCACCGCACCCTACCTGCAGCAGTGGCTCGGCACCACCATCCAGATGCCCAACCTGTTCAACGTCTACGCGGTGGTGCTGCTGGCCATCAGCGCGGCGTTCATCTTCACCCTCCCCGAGACCAGGGGCAAGGACCTGGCACAGTAACCCCTCACTATCCGCCGATGAACCTGTTCCGCCCCGCGCGGTAGCCGAACACCGCGGCCAGCGCTCCCACCACCAGGAACAGGAGCCCCGCCGCGGCAAAAGAGCCAGTGCCCTGGTGCAGCTGACCCACCAGCAGCGTGCCGGTGGAGCCAAGCCCGTAGCCCACCCCCTGCATCATGCCGGAGAGGTGGGCTGCGGTGTGCCCGTCGCGGGTTCGGAGCATGATCATTGTCAGGGCGACGGCGGTAAGGCTTCCCTGGCCCAGCCCCAGCATGCCGGTCCATAGCCACACCAGATCCAGCGGGCCGAAGATGCTCAGGGCAAAGCCGCCGCCGGTCATGAGTGCCACCACGGTGTTGATCACGCGCTGGTCGCGGAACCGGGCGGCGAGTGCCGGTGCGAAGAGCGAGCCCAGCATCTGCAGCACGATGGACACCGACACAATCAGCCCGGCCGTTCCGCCGTCCACGCCGCGTTCGCGCAGGATCGGTGCGAGCCAGGCGAAGACACTGAAGGACATCATCGCCTGCAGCACCATGAAGATCGTGACCTGCCACGCCACCGCCGAGCGCCACACATTCACGCCCTCCCGCACCGCTGTGTGTTGCCCGTGCCGTTGCCTTACGGCCACCGGCAGGAAGAGCAAAAGAACGACGGCGGCCGGTGCCGCCCAGAACCACAGCGCCGAAGTCCACTGGCCGGTAGCACTGAAAACGGGGTAGGTGAAACCTGCACCCAGCGCAGCCGAGGCACAGATGGCCGTTGTGTACAGGCCGCCCATCAGTCCAAGCCGGTGCGGAAAGTCCCGCTTCACCAGTCCGGGCAGCAGCACGTTGCACAGCGCAATGGCGGCCCCGCAGGCGGCGGTCCCGCCGAACAGCGCCGGCAGATGCCCGGCACCCGGAACCTCCGCCGGCCGCAGGAGCAGGCCGGCCGTCAGGACCGCCATCGCTCCGAGCAGGACCCGTTCCGCGCCGAAACGTCGGGCCAGAACCGGTGCCAGCGGCGCAAACAGTCCGAGCAGGGTGACCGGCGCCGTGGTCAGCACCACCACTGCCCAGCCGGGCAGCCCGGCGTCGGACGTCACTTCGGGGAGCACCGCCGAAAAGCTGGAGAACACCGTCCTCAGGTTCAGCCCGATCAGCACCAGGCACAGGCCCAGGTAGGTTAGAGCGCGGCGGCCGGTTACCTGCGTGGGTTCGGCAGCGGGGACGTCGTCCGCCTCCGCGTCCACGAGCGTGTCCGCGTTAACGGAAGGGCGCTGAGGCCCGCCGCCGTGTTGGCGGGAATTCTGGGCATCGATCACCCGCCCATTCTTACAGGAGCACTGAATGGGCCGCGGCGTCGTCGAGCCGGCAGGGCCGGCCTCGCGGGGTTATCCACATACGGATGAAGCACGGTTCCTCCGGAACATGGCCGCCAATAGTCTGGTCGGCACGTAGCAATGCAAGGAGCCAACCCGGCCCAGCCCAGGAAGGAGAAACCATGAGCTTTTAGCAGGCACCGGGGTCCGGCGATCCGCCACCACTGCAGGGCCGCGGCTACCAGAGACCTGACGCGTACGGCCTTGCAGTGGCCAGCTTGGTGTGCGGCGTCCTGGTCCTGCCGGGCGCCTTCGTCAGCCTGTATCCGGCGATGCTGGCCATGCTGTTCACACGGCCGGACAGCGGCAGCAATGGGGAAGAGTGGGTGGCGAACGTCGTCTTCTACAGTCTCCCTGCACTGTTTGCGCTGTTCTCCCTGATCTTCGGGATCCTTGCCGTTAGACGGTCAATTCGAGGAACCGGTGTGCGGCGCACAGGTGTCGCCGGCCTGATCGCGGCAGCCGTGGCGGCCGCCATACTTCTCTTGCCGCTGTTCATCGGCGAATTTGATGCGTTCTCGTGATCAGCCGGCCCGCCGGGGTCAGCGGGCCCAGAGCGGCCACAGTCGCTCGGCGCGGCGCCGGACCTGGGAGTATGGCACTTCCGCGCTCTTGGCCTGCTCGAAGATGCTCAGGCCCAGCATTGACGTGGCCAGCGCACGCACCGTGTGGAACCGGTTTTCGAAGAGGCTTCGCTCACTGATCCAGGACACGGCGTCAGCTTCCGGCTTCCACTGGGCCGAATAGCGTGCGGCCGCATCAACCAATTGAACAGGTGAACTCCCGGCATCCTGAATGCACTGGTCGAGGACCATGGCCGACTCCATGGCTCCGTTAACGCCCTGCCCGATCGGCGGGTACGGCGCTGCGGCGTCCCCGATCAGGACGGCCTTCCCGCCCTGGAGCCGGGAACAGCTCAGACTGCGGCCGATGTGGTAGCACGTCCTGCCGGCGAATGCCGCTACCTGTTCCGCGCCCGCGAACTCGAGTACCCGCGGGCACCGGTCCCGGAGGAACTTGCGGGCTTCGGCCGGGCCGGTAAATTCGATCGGATTTTTGGTGCCGACAGCGCAGAACCATCTGGCGGAGTCCGGCCCCGTATCTCCCCGGATCGCGCCGGCCACGCAGAAGGGCCTGGTCGACAGGCCGTGAAGATAGTTCTTGTCCAGCCGGCCGCCAACGTTATCGAGTTCGATCATCGTGCAGTAGTTGGGAAACGACTTAGACGTGACCGTAAACCCGGGAACCCGGGCCTGAAGCGCCGAACGGACAGTGGAGCCCGCCCCATCCGCACCCACGATCAAGTCGAAGCTCCGGGCCATCGATTCCCCGGACCGCTGTCGGGTCGTCAGTGAACCCGTGAATGGGTCGACGCTTTCCACGTTGGTTGCAAACTCCAGTGCCACCCGGTCCGTATGTTGGCCCAGGACAGCCATGAGTGCCCGGAGGATGTCGCCGCGGGACCCGGTCCACCCGGGCAGGGTCCATTCCTCCGTTCCACGGCCCGGTATTTTCAGTCCCCTGAAACGGAACATCCGGCGGTCAAACTCGGCGGTGGCGTCGATGTGCCGGAGTGCCTTGAGCCCATGCCCTGAGATATCGATGGTGTAGGAGCGGTCCGGATTGAATCTCGGGGCCACGTCCGGAGGGACGTCACGCTCGATGACCGTTGCGGGCAGCCCGCGCCGGGCGAGGGCTATGGCGAGTACCAGCCCTGCGGGCCCCACGCCGAGGATGGCTATGGAACCCGGGGAATGCGCGGGTTCGGAGGGGAATGGTTCCATGGCGTTTCCTGAAGCTGTGTTGTCATGCACTCATCCGCCGTCGAGGCGGGAAACGTCCCTGGGGAGGACGAACGGCGGCTCATGAGCGTTTCGCTCGGGCGGCCGGAGGAATAGCAACACTGTACGCCGCGCCGCGGTACGGCGTAACCGGCTAAGCCCGCCGAAAACCGCCGGTATTCTGGAAGGGATGAGCGAAACTCCCGAATCCCCGCAGCCGCCGGCAAATCCGAACCAGCCCAGGCCGGTCACACCGGGAAGCCAGGCATCCTATGGAACCTACGGCGGCCGGCCGGTCAGCTTCGTCCGCCGTGGAACCCGGCTGCAGGGACGCCGCCAGGCTGCCTGGGAGGAGCATTCCGGCCGCTGGGCCATCGACGTGCCCCGCCATGTGGCCAACACATCGGTCCACCCCGACTATTCGTTCGACGCCGAAGCCGAGTTCGGGCGCCGGGCACCGCTGATTGTCGAGATCGGCTCGGGCTTGGGCGACGCCGTCTGCCATGCGGCAGAGGAAAACCCGGACAAGGACTTCCTGGCAGTGGAGGTCTACACTCCCGGACTGGCCAACACCATGATCAAGATCAACAGCCGCGGCCTCACCAACGTGCGCGTCGTCGAGGCGAACGCCCCCGAGGTCCTGGCCACCATGCTGCCGCCCGGCTCTGTCAGTGAACTGTGGGTCTTCTTCCCGGACCCGTGGCACAAGTCCCGGCACCATAAGCGCCGCCTCATCCAGCCCGAATTCGCCGAGCTCGCCGCCAAAGCGCTGAAGCCGGGCGGCCTTTGGCGCATCGCCACGGACTGGTCCAACTACGCCGTGCATGTCCGCGACGTGCTCGCCGGATCCGAGGCGTTCGAAAACCTTCACAACGGCGAGCGCAGCGGCCCCGAGAGTCCGCTCACCCACGTGTGGCAGACCGGCGTCGAATCGCTGGTGGGCGGCGCGCCGGTCAAGGAAGGGCGGGCTCCCGTGAGCACGGAACACACAGGACCCAACGAGGGCATCGACGAAAGGGGCGGCTGGGCTCCCCGCTTCGAGGGCCGCATCCGCACCAGCTTCGAGAACAAGGCGCACGAGGCAGGCCGGATGATTTTCGACCTCTGCTACCGGCGGGTTTAGCCCCGCCGGACCCCCTGGCCCATCCCCATCCGGGGACTCTGTTCCCCGGCGCCCCGCCGTGGCACCATAAGCGTGTGGTGTTGTGCCACAGCAGCTGCCGGCGCAGAGGAGCGATCATCAAACGAGAACTGAGAAGCGCAGCCGGCAAGGCCGAGGACGTCACGAACTCCAAGCCCCTCGAAATGCTGGCCCGCGGTGGATTTGCGGCCAGCGGTGTGCTCCACATCCTGATCGGCTTCATTACCTTCGGGCTCGCCCGGGGCCGTGGCGGCCGCGCGGATGTGAGCGGCGCCGTTGCCGAACTGGCCAACCAGCCCGCCGGCCCCGCGCTCCTGTGGGTGAGCTTCGCCGGGTGTATTGCCCTTGCCCTGTGGCAGGCTGGGGACGCCATTTTCGACTTCGAACGGTTGCCCACCAAGCACAAGGCCGGCAAGAAGCTGCAGGCCGGGGCGCAGGCTGTTGTGTATGCCGGGCTGGCCTTCACCCTGGCCGCCTTCGCGCGCGGCGCAGGCCAGGATAGCCGGGAATCAACCAGCGACTTCACGGTCAATCTGATGAAGGCGCCGGGCGGCGTCCTGCTTTTGGTGCTGATCGGTGCGGCTGTGGCCGTCGTCGGCGTCGTCTACGCGGTCCGCGGGTTCAGGAAATCCTTTGAGGAGCACATCAATCCGCCGTCCACCCCCGGTGCCCGCAAAGCCATCACCGTCCTCGGGATGGCGGGCTATGTGGCCAAGGGTGTCGCCCTGTTTGTGACGGGCCTGCTGGTGGTCATCGCCACCGTCACCGTCCACCCCGAGCAGTCGACGGGTCTCGACGGCGGCCTCCGCGCACTGCGGGAACAGCCCTACGGAGTGTACGTGCTGGCCGCGGTGGGCGCCGGGCTCATCTGCTATGGCGTCTTCACGGTGGTGCGGGCCCGCCTCGCCAAAATGTGAGTCCGCCGGCTGCCAAGGAACCGCGCAGTTCAGGTGCCCGTAGGTTCAGGTGCCCGGCACGGCAATGACAGCAATGGTCTGCTGCCGGTCGTTCCGCACCTCGACGCTGGCGATGCTCGTGTACTGCAGCGGCGTAGCGCTGGTCACCCGGACCCGTCCGCTGGGTGTCGCCATCCACGCGCACGCCCGGTCCTCAACCCCGGCACGGTCCCTCACCCAGAGTGAAAGCCGGCCGTTCTGCGGCAGGCTCCGGCCGTCAACGGCCAGTTCGGTGCCCCAGGTCTTCTTGACCATGCCCACCGTGACCTGCATGCCGGTGTCGGCCTTGACCGAGTAACTGGCATCAGGCTTGTCGGCGGGATCAAAGAGCGGCGCGGCCGCAAATCCCAGCGCGAGGCAGGCCGCCGCCACCACCCCCACAAGGGCCGTCAGCCGCCGTCGGGAATTACGACGGCGGGCCGCCAGTTCGTCCAGAACGGGCTGGGGGACGGGGGCTTGGTCCGGGGACGCGGTGTCTGATCCGGGCCGACGGGCCGCCGGGACGGCGAGCGCCACGGCTTCCGGAACCGGGAGGGCATCCAGCAGTCCCGGCAGGGATTCCAGATCCGACAGTTCACTGCGGCACGTGCCGCAGTGCTTGAGGTGGTCCTCGAAGCGCAGCCTGTCCGCATCATCGAGCCCGCCCAGCAGGTACGCCCCCAGCAACTCATGGACTTCCTTGCCGTTCACCGCTCCACACCCATTTCATCGAGTACTGTCCGCAGGGCCTTCACCGCGTAGAAGGCCCTGGATTTCACCGTTCCGCTCGGAATGTTCAACTGCACTGCCGCCTCGCCTACCGTGAACCGCCGGTAGTGCAGCGCCACCAGCACATCCCGGTGCTCCGAACTCAGCCGCAGCAGCGCTTCCTCCATCAGTACCTTGTTCAGCAGGTCGTCAACCCGTCCGGTGGCTTCCTCGGGGTCCGCGATGTCACGGTTCTCGGCTTCCAGCGGCCGGCGCTGGGCTTTCCTGTAGTTGTCGATCATGATGTTCCGGGCAGTCCGGAACAGGTAGCTGCGCATGCTGCCTGTAACCTTGGGCGCCTGCTGCCAGACACGGAGCACTGTTTCCTGCACAATGTCGTCGGCCAGGTGCGGGTCGCGGGAAGCACTGAGCACAAACCGGCGCAGTGCCGTTCCGTGCTCGCGGTAGATCGCTGCAACCAAGTCCTCATCCAGCGGCACTTTCGGCCTCCCTGCAATGACCTATGAAGCCGTCCGAGCGGGCCGGCCTTCCTGGCAAATACGACGCCGGCAGCCGGCGAAAAGTTCAATTCCGGTCAGCGTCAGATTCTTTGAACCATTCTTCACCTTTGTGCGTCATTCCAAATAGCGCCGGTCTCCCAGTCTGCCGGCCCGAGCCAAGGAGCAGCACATGAAGAAGCAACTGAGCATTGGCCTCGCAGTTATGGCCCTTGCCGCCTCACTGACGGCATGTGGCGGCGGATCCGGTACAACCACCACCACGACGGCGGCGGCTCCGGCCAGCGAGTCGCCGGCGACCAGCGCCAGCGCATCGGCCTCGAGCGACAGCGCCACGGTGGACCTCAAGACCGCATCGTCCAGCAAGGGTGACATCGTGGTGGACGGCAAGGGCATGAGCGTCTACTACTTCACCAAGGACGTCAAGGATTCCGGCAAGAGCAACTGCCTGGGCGAGTGCCTCGTGAAGTGGCCTCCGGTGATTGCTGCCACGGACACCCCCAAGGTCGAGGGTGTGACGGGAAAGGTCGGCACCATTGATACACCCGATGGCAAGAAGCAGGTGACGGTCAACGGCATGCCCGTCTACCTGTGGCAGAAGGACAAGGCCCCCGGCGACATCACCGGCCAGGGCGTCGGCAACGTCTGGTACCTCGTGGCACCCGACGGGACGATGATCAAGTAAGGCCTGCGGGTTTGGCCGGCGCCTCTCCGGAGGCGCCGGCACTACCATCGGAGCCGGCGCAGGGACCACCCGAGCCTGCGGCCCATGGCCAATACCCTCCTGGCATGGGCCGCAGCCTAAACCGGGCGTGGACCTTGCGTTCTGAGGCGCCAATTGGGGAGCGCCTCAAAACGGTCACGGTCGGGGATGAAAGCAGCGCAGGAGCTAGCCGGTGACGCTGAGGGTTACGAGGGCGGCGCCGTCCCCTTCGGCCAGCAGTCCGACGGCGGTGCTGGACTCCGCGGGGAAGATCTGGTCCGTGAGGGTCACCAGACCGTCCTGGGCGAAAACCTCAACAGAACAGCGGTCCAGGAAGATCCTGAGCCGCAGCAGGCCGCTGCCGTCCAGGGCAACCGGCACACGCTCTACGGACGGGAAGTCGGCATGGAAGCCGACGTTCCCGGACGCGGTGCGGTCCAGGCTGAGCTCGCCTGTCAGAGAAGAGTAGGCAAGCACTGTCCGCTCCTGCACGCCGCCGGCCTCGCCCGCACGCAGCAGCAGCCCCACCTTGCCGGCGGAACCCGGCCGGAACTCGGCATCGATGCGCAGCACATCCCCGGAGGCCTCGGCGGGCAGCCACCGCACGCCGTCCGCGAGCTGTTCCGGGCCCGCGGCGAACAGTTCCGTCCCGGACGCGTCGAAGGGGTCCGCCGGGGCCTGCACCAGCATGGTGCGCCCGTCGCGGGTCTCCAGCCGGACCTCGCGGACCAGGGACATGGCGCTGCGCCAGCCCTGGGAAGGTGTCGAAGAAGCGTACTGCCAGTTGTTCATCCAGCCGATCATGAGGCGGCGCCCATCGGGGGCGTTGCTGAACGAGACGGCGGCGTAGTAGTCCCGGCCCCAGTCGAGCCAGCCGTAGTCCTGCATCCGGCTGTCGTCGGTCTGTGTACCCTCGGTGACCGTGGTTTCGGAACGGAACGTCACGCCGTCGAACGTTCCCAGGAAGTACTGGCCCGCCGAGCCGCCGGCGATCCCGCCGGGGCTCAGATTCACCACGAGGACCCACCGGGTGTTCCCCCCATCGCCGTCCACGGGCAGTTCGAACAGGTCCGGGCATTCCCAGACGCCGCCCGTGGCGTTGGCCGGGCCGAAGGTGCTCAGGTACTCCCACGTTTTGAGGTCGGCGGACTTGTAGAGCACCACCTCATGCCGGACGGCCTCGACGGCGGCCATTACCCAGTAGCTGCCCGCGTCGCCGTCGTACCAGAAGACCTTGGGATCGCGGAAGTCGGCGGACGCCCGGTCCAGCACCGGGTTCCCCGCATACTTGGTCCAGGTGGCGCCGTCGTCGGTGCTGTACGCGAGGGATTGTGCCTGCCGGCCCGCCAGCGGCGACGACGGGGAGTAGGCGCTGGTGTAGACCGCCACCAGCGGGGGCACTCCCCCGACGCCGAAACCGCTCGTGTTGTGCGCATCCACCACGGCCGATCCGGAGAAGATCGCCTCCTGTTCGTCGCAGGGGATGGCCACCGGCTGCTCGGCCCAGGTCAGCAGGTCCGCCGAGGTGGCGTGCCCCCAGGACATGTTGCCCCACACATCACCGAACGGGTTGTGCTGGTAGAAGAGGTGGTACACGCCGTTGGAGTACACCAGCCCGTTGGGGTCGTTGAGCCAGTTGCGCTCCGCGGCGTAGTGCCATTTGGGCCGGTACCGGCAGTCGAGGGCGGGCGTTGCATTCAGGGAAGTCATGATTCGCTTTCGAACTGGAAAGTGGGGCTGGGTCAGCCTTTGACACCGCTGGAGGCGATGCTGTTGATGAAGGAGCGCTGGAACGCGATGAAGAGGACCACCACGGGAACCGTGATCAGCGAGGCGTAGGCCATGACCTCACCCCAGGAGACGTTCAGCTGGAAGAAGTACTGGATGCCGATCATCACGGGGCGCAGTTCCTCGGACTGCACCACCATGAGCGGCCACAGGTAGGAGTTCCAGGCTGGCAGGAACGTCAGGATGGCGACGGTGGCCGTGGCGGGACCGGCGAGGGGCATCACCACCCGGCGGTAGATCTTGAACCAGCCGGCGCCGTCGATCCGCGCTGCCTCGTCCAGTTCCTTGGGGATGGACTCGAAGTACTGGTGGTACAGGTAGATGGAGAACGCGTTGGCGATGAACGGGATGATCTGCACCTGGTAGGTGTCCAGCCAGCCCTTGGAAATCTCCAGGCTGAAGCCGTTGAGTTCGAAGTACGGCAGCTGGTTCACCCACCACACCAGCGGCAGGGCGAGCGTCTGGAACGGCACGATCAGAGTGGCCAGGATCGCCGTGAACACGATGCGCTTGCCGCGGACCTGCATGCGGGACAGCGCGAAGGCGCAGAGGCTGTTGATGAAGATTCCCAGCACCACTGTCACGGCGGACACACCGACGGAGTTGATCAGGAAGCGCGCCGCCGGAACCCGGTCGAACACTGCGGTGTAGTTGTCCAGCGAGATGTTGCCGATGGGCAGGAACGCCGCCACCGAGGACATGTCGCCGAAAATCTGCTGGTCGGGCTTGAGCGAGGACACGAGCATGAACACGATGGGGAAGGCGGCGACGGCCGCGAACAGGATGCGGACGGCCATGGCGCCGATGGAATTGAGGCGGAGCACGTTTTTCACGTCAGTCCTTCTCTCGGGTCAGGTAGCGCTGGACCGCGGAGACCAGCAGCACCAGGACGAAGAATACGAGCGAGATGGCGGAAGCGTAGGAGGTTTCCTGCTGCTTGAAGCCGGAGCGGACCGCCTCGTAGATGATGGTGGTGGTCGAGTCGAGCGGGCCGCCCTGCGTCATGACGCTCACCTGGTCGAAGAGGCCGAGCGCCTGGATGGTGATGGTCACCAGGACCAGCGTGCGGGTGTGCTTCAGTCCCGGCCAGGTGACGTACCGGAACTGGTGCCAGCGGCTGGCTCCGTCCAGCTGCGCCGCCTCGTACAGCTCTCCGGAAATGCTCTGCAGCCCGGCCAGCCAGATGATCATGTGGAAGCCGGCGGCCTGCCAGATGGACAGCGCGATGATGGCCGGCATGGCGGTGGCGGGGTCGTTCAGCCAGTCCGCCCCTTGGATGAGGCCGAAGCTGAACGTTGACAGCAGCTCGTTGATCAGGCCGTCCTTGCGGTACATGAAAAGCCAGAGCAGCGACACCACCACCATGGACGTCACTACGGGCAGGAAGTAGACGGTGCGGAAGAAGTTCACGCCGCGGAACTTCTTGTTGATCAGCAGTGCCATGGCCAGGGCGAGCCCGGACTGCACCGGCACCACCACCACGGCGAAGTAGCTGACGTTCAGGAGCGACCGCCAAAATGTGGGGTCGGTGAAGAGCCGGGCAAAGTTGTCCATCCCGACGAACTCCACCGGCCGCGGGGAGATGAGGCGGGCGTTCGTAAACGCCAGGCCGAAGCCGAGGATCGCCGGCAGGAACACGAAGGCGAGCAGGAGGACCGCCGCGGGTGCGATCATCCCCCAGCCGCTGAGCTGCTCGCGCAGGTGGCCGGGGCGCTTGCGGCGGGCTGCCGCCGGCGTGGTTCCGCCCGGCGCCGGCACGGCGGAGGTACGGGAGCGAAGTTGGGTGGTTGTCATGGGAGTCTCCGTTGACAGTCAGTGCCGGGAGGGGGGACGACGGCGGCAGGTGCCGCCCGCCGTCGTCCCCCCGCTCCGGCGGCCGGCTAGTTCTTGTAGCCGCCGTTGGACTTGATGTTGGCGTCGATCGCCTTGACCGCCTTGTCCAGGACAGTCTTGGGGTCTGCCCCGGCCAGGATGTCCTGAACGGCCTTGCCGTACTCGGTGGCGATGAACGGGTAGGCCGGCGTTTCGGGGCGCATGAGCGCCTGCTGGCGGGAGAGTTCCATGAAGACCCGGTTTTCGCCGCCCTCGGCGAAGGCGGGGAGCAGGGCCGCGGCTTCGTCGGTGGCCGGAATGGTGCCGGTGGCCTTGGCCACGGCGGCAATGTTTTCAGGCTTCAGCGAGAAGGAGAGGTAGTCCATCGCGGCCTCGGAGTTCTTGCACCCGCTGGTCACGCCCCACTGCCACGAGGCGCCGCCGATTTTCGGTCCGTTGCCGAGGTCCACGGAAGGCATGACGGCCAGGTCCTTGCCGAGTGCCTTGCGTGCCTTGTCCGCGGCCCAGGAGCCGGTGTAGACAATGCCGCTCTTGTTGTTCAGGAAGTCCTGGGTGGAATCCTTGCCGCTCTTCTTGGCCATGAAGCCCTGGTCGGCGAGTCCCCGGAACCACGCGGCCCACTCGACGGCCTTGTCACCGTTGAGGGCACCGTCCGCCGACTGGAAGCCGTCGCGGTTGATGAGGTCTCCGCCGAAGGACTGCAGCAGCGGCGAGTACGCGTAGGGCAGCCACTCTCCGGTGCCGGCCGTCCCCATGTCGAGGGGGTACTGCCACTTGCCCAGGGCCTTGAGCTTGGTCAGCGCGTCCTGGAATTCCTCCTTGGTCCACGGCTTTTCCACCGTGGCCGCACGGACTCCGGCGGCCTTGAGGTCCGAGGCGCGGGCCAGCATGGCCAGGGCGACGTCGTAGTAGCCCACCGCGTACGTTTCGCCCTCCCACTTGGCGACGGTGCTGGGCAGGTTCTTGGACAGATCGGCCGAGAGCTTCAGCGGCGCCAGGTACTTGGCCCACGCCCAGTTGGGCACGTTGGGCCCGTCAATGTCCACGATGCAGGGCAGCTTCCCGGCAGCGGCCGCCGAGACCACCGAGTCGTTGTAGGACTCCTGCGGGAACGCCTGCACCTTGATCTGCGCCTTGGCGGCGCCGCTCTTGTTGTACTTGTCGACGATGGCTTTGATGGCCGCGAGTTCATCGGGGTTACCCGCGTTGTGGGTCCACATGGTGATTTCGTTGCCACCCTCGGAAGTGGCGGACGCGCTGCCCTTGCCGCAGGCAGCGAGGCTGCCCATGAGTGCCGCCGCGGCTATGCTGGTGGCCAGGATCCGTGTGAATCGCTTGTTCATGAAGGTCCAGTCTTTCTGCTGATTTTGCGCGTGGATGATTGGCCCCGGGGTCCGGAAGGGGCGCGGCCGCTGCAACGGCTGCGTCCCTTTTTCAGGCGGACCCGGGGTTCGGGACGAACTGTTTGTATTGCTCGTGGTTGGTGGAATCCGGTCAGGTCCTGGGCGGCCCTACGGATCCCCGTTCGATCAGGGGGCAGGCCAGCCGCACCTGCTCCGGTGGCGTCCCCGGGTTCTCGATGTCGTCAAGAACCCGGTTGACCGCCCACCGCCCCATCTCGTAATGCGGCAGGGCCACGGTGGTCAGCCCCGGCCACAGCGAGCCGGCGATGAGCTCCAGGTTGTCGATGCCCACGATCGAAACATCCTCCGGGACGCTCAGGCCCAGCGCTGCGGCCGCCTGGTATGCGCCCATGGCCACCCTGTCGCTGAAGCAGAACAGCGCTGTGGGCCCGTCCGGCTGGCTGAGGAGACCCAGGGCGGCCTCACGGCCGCCCGAGGTCTCCGGAACGGTGATGACGAGGTGCCGCGGATCGTGTTCGATGCCGTGGCGGCCCAGGGCGTTGTGGAATCCTTTCAGCCGGCCGTGGCTTGCGGGAATGTCGTCCACGTTGTTGATCATTCCGATCCGCGTGTGTCCGGCCGCGATGAGGGCTTCGACGGCGGTTTCGGCGGCGTCGACCTCGTCCGGGACGATGGAGGAGACCGCCGGGTCACCGGTGACGGCATCCAGCAGCACGGTGGGAATCCCCGAGAGCGCAGCCGGCAGGTCGACGCCCTGGTGGTACAGCCGGGCGTACACCACGCCGTCCACCTGGTGCTGCTGAAGCATGGTGATTTCGCGGTGTTCGAGCTCGCTGTCCAGCCCTGAGTTCACCACCATGACCACGTAGCCGCGTTCGTAGGCCGCGTCCTGCGCTCCGCGGATCATGGCCCCGGCGAACGGCGTGGTGGTGATCTCATCGCTGACCAGGCCCAGGATCTGGGAGCGCTGGTTGCGCAGCCCGCTGGCGAGCCGATTGGGGGCGTAGCCAAGGTTCCTGGCCACGTCCCGGACGTGCTGCTGGGTTTCCGCTTTGACCCGGGAGCTGGTGGCGCCGTTGAGGGCATGGGAAACGGTGGTCACAGAGACTCCCGCGGCCTTCGCCACTTCACGTATCCCTACTCGCGTCGTCATCGACTTCCTTTGCAAAACGTTTTGGTTCGGTGGAAATGAGAATACACAAAACGTTTTGCATGTGTCAATCGTCACTATCGGATGGGACTGCTGTATGCTCAACACCCGACAGGCCCAACCACCGGGCATGGGTCCGGCCCGGCGCTGCCCTTTCGGGCGGCGCCGGGCCGGAGGTTCCTGTGCTGCCCGGTTACCGTCCTGTGGTGAAGCTCCAGGAGAGGCCGCTGAGCGGGTTGCCGCCGGCATCCTTGATGCTGGTGGAAATGGTGGCCGTGTACCTCGTGTTGGCCGCCAGGGTCACATTCGGGTTCAGCGTGGCCACGTGGCTGGTGGCGTTGTAGCTGACGGCGTAGCTCACCAGGGCGCCGGTGGCGGCGTTCCGGAGGGCAAACGTTCCGTTGGACACGCCGATCACGTTCTCACTGATGGTCGCCGTGACGTTGGCCGTGCGGCTCACAGCGGTGGCGTTCGTGCCCGGGGACTTGGCGGTCACAACCGGCCGCGGTCCCGTGGTGAACGCCCACGAGTTGGCGGCGATCGGGTTGCCCGCGATGTCCGTGATGCCCGCGGTCAGCGATGCCGTGTGCTTCCGGTCGGCCGCCAGCGTTGCATTCGGGTTCAGGGTGGCAACCCGGGTGGTGGCGTTCCACGTGACCGGAGCGGCGATGAGCGCTCCTGCCGAGTTCTTCAGGGTGAAGGAAGCCGTTCCCAAGCCCGCGATCGGCTCGCTGAAGGTTGCCGTGACATTGGCCGTCTGGCTGGCCATCATCGAGTTGATGGCGGGCGCCTTGGCAGTAACCACGGGTGCCACGGTGTCAACGGTGACGGCCAGCGAGCCGTTGGAGCGTGTCTCGACTCCGCCCGGGCTCACTTCGCCTGCCGTCACCGTGTGGCGGCCGCTGGCCAGCGCCCGGTTGGACGTGATCGAGTAGCTGCCGTTGGCGACCGATGCCGAGCCGCTCGCCACACCGTCGATGTAGAGGTTGACGCTCGCAGCGTCCGGCAATGCGACGGCACCGGTGAAGCTCGGGGTGGTGCTGCGGGTGATGTTGTCCGTGTTGAACCGGCCAGTGTCGCTCGCGGCCGTCAGGTCAGGCGTGCTCGGCCCCTTGGCCAGTGGTGCGGTGCAGGGTGCGGCCGGGCCGCCGATCGCGGCGTACTCGAAAATCGTGACTTCGTTGCCGACGGCGGCGTTGCGTCCCAGCCACATGCCCCGGCTTTCGGAGGTGTTGGCGGCTGTAGCGCGGTCTGCGTCGGTCACGCCGTCCGTACCAACGCCGGTGAGGCCCGTCCAGGTGGCCGTCCACGTGGTGAGGCCCGGGCCGTCGTACACAACGGTGCCGTCCTCCCCTGAACCCGGAGCGCCGGCACGCAGCGTGCGCCGCCCGTTCAGTGCGAACGACTGGTTGGCTGCCACGATCCTGGCTTCCAGCTGGTCCGCCGGCAGCTGACCGCCGCCGGGTGCAACTGCGGTGCCCTTCATGATCACGGTGCCGGCGTTGATCTTGGTGGCCGGCTGCGTGACGGCGACGTTTCCTACGAACGTCTGGTCACCGACGTCGGGCGCTGTCAGAACACGGATCACGTCACCGGAGCGGATGTCCGGAGTGGTTCCCTCCCAGCATCCTCCGCCCGGATGGTTGACTTCAACGATGCCGCCCACGGGCACCAGGTTGGACGCCGTACCGATGACCGCGCCGCCGCGAAGCACCTGGATCGTGGGACGGTCGCCGGCGGCGTAACCTTCGGCCGAGACCATATCCCGTTCCGGGAAAACGGTGATGATGTGCGTCCCCGGGTCACTGATGACGGCGAAAGCCGGAACAACTGCCGCGGTCGGAACGGCCAGCGCAACCAGCGCGCCGGCCGTGATCGCAGCCGCGAGACGTGGACGATTTCTTGCAGGTTTCATGGAAAGCTCCCCTCAAAGGCCCCAGACTTCACCCGGCTGAGACCCAGCGAGGTGATCCTCTTCAGGTCCATGATCTGAAGAGAAAGCCAGTATCTGGACGCCACCCTGCGGAAACCTTTAAACAAAACCTAGGCGACCCCTCAACAGGGCCGGCGCACGGGCGGTCCGGCCGGCGCTGGAAAACGCCGGCCGGCCGCGAGGTGCTACGCCTCTACGAGGTCCTCATCCAGGTCTCCGTCCAGTTCTTCGAACTCGACGGCGGCCACGATTTCCTTGGTCTCCGGGTTAAGCATGAAGGCCTCGTCGTCTTCCTCGATCATGAGGAAGTCGCCGTGGTCAGTGCTGAAGCGCCATGCGAGCACCGTCTCGCCGTTGTGGTCGTAGTTCGGGTCGCCCATGGTGATTTTCTGCAGCTCGTAGCCGGCGATGTCGCACAGTTCGCGGATGATCACCTCGAATTCCGGGGCGTTCTCCAGAGCCTCTTCCTCGGCCTCGGCGCGCCGCTCTTCAAGGTCCGGCAGCGCCGCCACGCGTTTGGCGATGTGGGCGGTGAGCTCGTCGTCGTTCAGGACCAGCAGGCCCTCCTGACCGCGCAGCCAGGCCGCGTTGAGGGCCACGATGTCCTCGGTCTCGAGGAGGGATTCGAATTCGGCGTCGAGGTCCTCCATGGCCTGCACGCGTTCGGGGAGCTCGCCGTCCTCCCCGGCGTCGGACTCGCCGTCCAGGTAGATGTCCGCCTCCTCCTCGGACAGGGCGTCGAATGCCTCCGCGGTCCGGTCGAAGAGGTCAACGTGCCTGGCGGCGCCCATGGCTTCCAGGCCTTCACGGACGTAGGCGTCAAGCTCCTCACGGTCCGGGGCGGTGAAGACATACTGCGCAAAGCCGCCGCCCAGGGACTGCGTGAGGTAGAAGTCAACGAAGTAGCTGCGCAGGGCGTTGGGTGCGATCTCCCCCGGACCGAGCAGCTCCTGGTACATGGTGTTCACCACGGCGACGTTGGAATCAACTGTCTCTGCATCGCTGCCGCTGTCGCCGCCTGCGGCGCCGACGGTCAGGACAACGGGGTATTCGCTGGAAGTCATGGGAAATCCTTACTGCAGAAAGCCGGTGATGCTGAGGACCCTTCCAACGTACGCGCCGCCGGCAGCCGGCAGGTTTAGGGCGAAGTGAACGTCAGGCGAAGTTTGCCCCTACCCCGTTGAGGCACAAAACCCGACAAAAACAGAAGAGCCCGACGGCGGGCGGCGGCAAATTTGAGGGCCCCTCCCGCCCGACTAAGATGGATCAGATAACCTGCAGATTTTCGACCTGCCGAAAGTAGCGCGCACCCATGCCTTCCCAACCGGACGACAGTGCGGCACTGGCAATCCAGACCCCCGCGATCAACGACCGCTCCCTCGCGGCCGGGCTCGCCTATGCCATGGGCGGCCGCGTCTCCGGGATCTCGTTCGACGCCGCCACCGGCCTCATGCTTGGCAAGGTCCGCGGCGGCTCCGAAGTGCCGTATTCCACCACGGCCAAGCTGGTCCGCAAGGGCGGCGGCTGGAGCTGCACCGTGGGCGTCTGCAGCTGCCCTGTCCGCAAGGACTGCAAGCACGTGGCCGCGCTCCTGTTCGCGGCCGAAGACAACCCGGCCGTGCGGGTACAGCTCCTGTCCCCCGCCGACGTCTCGCGGGTGTCACGGGAAAAGTCGCTGCCGGCGCTTTCGGACTGGGAGCAGGCCCTCAGCCCCCTGATTTCGCAGGCCGGCCCTGCCCAGCAGACCGGCGGCACTCCCCTGGCCCTGCAGTTCGAGGTGGAGGAGCCGGCCCCGCACTTCTCCTACACCGGCCGGCGGGATCCGCTCCGCAGCGTCCGCCAGCTCAAGGCCCGCCCGGTGATCCTGGGTGCCAAGGGCAAATGGATCCGCGGCGACGTCTCCTGGAACACGCTGAGCTACCTGAGCTTCAAGCGCGAGTGCAACCAGACGCATGTGGAGTGGCTGCAGACCTTCCTCGCCGCGCATACCGCCGGCGCCAACCGGGCGTACTCGTCGTCGTCCCTCTGGCTGGGGCTGAACACGTTTGCCGGCAAGAACCTGTGGGGACTGCTGGAGGAGGCCCGGCAGATCGGCGTCGCGCTGGTGCACAGCCGCGGCCAGGAACCCGTGAAGGTGGCGGCGGAGCCCGCGGCGGTGGGCCTGAACCTGGGCCGCTACGGAAGCGGTACCCAGGACGGCGGCCTGGAGCTCGCGTCCACCATCACTGTGGACGGGACCGAGGTTGATCCGGCGTCGGTGGGCACCATCGGCCGCCCCGCGCACGGCATTTTCCTCACTACCAGCGGGGATGCGCTGCCGGGGGTCGCCGCGGACGAAACCATCACGCTTGCCCCGCTGGAGAGCGGCCTGAGCGAGGAGCTACTGGCCTTCGTCACGGCGGGCAGCACCCTGCACATCCCGGCACGCGATGAAGGCCGCTTCCTCACCGGCTTTTACCCCAAGCTGAAGCAGACCGCGCGCGTGACGGCGGCGGACGAGTCCGTCGAGCTGCCCGAGCTCGCCGTCCCGACGCTCTCGCTGCTGGCCAACTACGGCACCGACCACCGCGTGCGCCTGCACTGGGAGTGGCACTACACGTCCGGGACCATCGTCACCGCGCAGCCGCTCTGGCGCCACCCCGGCGACCACGGCTACCGTGACGATCCGGCCGAGGCCCGGATCCTGGAGGCTGTGGGCCAGCCGTGGGACGTAGTGCCCAAGCTGGGCGAGTCGGCCACCGGCGGCTGGGGCACGCCGCGGCTTGCGGCCACCGCGGAGCTGAGCGGGCTGGACACCCTGGCCTTCACCGAGGAAGTGCTTCCCAAGCTGCGGAACACACCCGGCGTCGACGTGGACACCTCCGGCGACATCGCGGACTACCGAGAGGCCGAGGAGGCGCCGGTGGTGGCGATTTCCACGAAGGCCACGGACCAGCGCGACTGGTTCGACCTTGGCATCGTGATCACCCTCGAGGGCCAGCCGGTGTCCTTCGCGGCCCTCTTCTCCGCCCTCGCCGCCGGGCAGACGCGCATGCTGCTGCCCAGCGGAGCGTACTTCTCCCTCGACCTGCCGGAGCTGCACCAGTTGCGGGCCCTGATTGACGAGGCCCGGAGCCTTCAGGACAACAAGGACGCACCCCTGCAGATCAGCCGGTTCCAGGCCGGCCTGTGGGATGAGCTCGCCCAGCTGGGCATCGTGGACGAGCAGGCGGCCGCCTGGCGCACCGCGGTGGGCGGGTTGCTGGAGGAGGGCGTCCAGGGCCTGCCGCTGCCGGCCACGCTTAATGCCGAGCTGCGGCCGTACCAGCTGGAAGGCTACAACTGGCTGAGCTTCCTGTACCGCCACAGCCTCGGCGGCGTGCTCGCCGACGACATGGGCCTGGGAAAGACGGTCCAGGCGCTGGCCCTGATGTGCGCGGCCAAGGAACACGCGGCGTCCTCCGCTGACGTTGGGCAAGCGAACCCCCAGGCCGCGGACGCCAGAGCAGAGGACGACGGCGGCACGCCCTTTTTGGTGGTGGCCCCCACCAGCGTCGTGGGCAACTGGGAGGCCGAGGCCGCCCGCTTCGCTCCCGGCCTCACGGTCCGCGCCGTCGGCGAGACGTTCGCCAAGAGCGGCGCCAATCCCGCCGAGGCCATGGCCGGGGCGGACATCGTCATCACGTCCTACGCACTGTTCCGGATCGATTACGAATCCTATGCAGGACAACGCTGGGCCGGACTGGTGCTGGACGAGGCGCAGTTCGTCAAGAACCACCAGTCCAAGGCCTACCAGTGCGCCCGCAAGCTGCCGGCGGCATTCAAACTGGCCATCACCGGCACCCCGCTGGAGAACAACCTCATGGAGTTCTGGGCCCTGACCTCCATCGTGGCGCCGGGGCTGTTCGCCAGCCCGTCGCGGTTCGCCGAGTACTACCAGAAGCCCGTGGAGAAGAACGGTGACAAGGGGCAGCTGGACAAGCTCCGGCGTCGGGTCCGTCCGCTCATGATGCGCCGCACCAAGGAGCAGGTCATCAAGGACCTGCCGCCCAAACAGGAACAGGTCCTCGAGGTGGTGCTCAATCCGCGGCACCAAAAGGTCTACCAGACCCACCTGCAGCGCGAGCGGCAGAAGATCCTGGGCCTGATCGAGGACGTGAACAAGAACCGCTTCACCATCTTCCAGTCGCTGACGCTGCTGCGCCAGCTCAGCCTGGACGCAACGCTCGTGGATGAGTCCCTGTCCGGCGTGCGGTCCAGCAAGCTGGACGTGCTGTTCGAGCAGCTGGAGGACCTCGTGGCCGAGGGCCACCGGGCCCTCATTTTCAGCCAGTTCACCGGTTTCCTGGGCAAGGTCCGCGAGCGCCTCATCGAAGAGAACATCGAGTTCTGCTATCTCGACGGCGGCACCCGGAACCGATCCGACGTCGTCAATGAGTTCAAGAACGGCGCGGCGCCGGTGTTCCTGATCAGCCTCAAGGCCGGCGGCTTCGGCCTCAACCTGACCGAGGCGGACTACGTGTTCCTGCTCGACCCGTGGTGGAACCCGGCGTCAGAGGCGCAGGCGGTTGACCGCACGCACCGCATCGGCCAGGCCAGGAACGTCATGGTCTACCGGCTGGTGGCCAAGGACACCATCGAGGAAAAGGTCATGGCGCTCAAGGCCAGGAAGTCGCAGCTGTTCGCCGACGTGATGGAGGGCGACGCGCTCTCCGGCGGTGCACTCACCGCGGAGGACCTGGCGGGACTCTTCAACGACTAACGCCCGGGGCAGGCTGCCGGGCGGGACCCCGTCCTGCATCGCGGCGGCCGGGGCAGGCCGGAGCCCGAAGGCGGCGCGCCTGCTGAACCACCGCCCCAGCGCCTTGCCCTTGCCCTTGCCCTTCCACCAGCTGTCCTCGTCGGTGTCGGTGCGCCACCGGTAGATCAGGACCACCAGCACGAACATCCCGGCCGTGACGTTCGGCCACACACCGGAGGCAGCATCGAGCAGCGCCCTGACGGCCGTGGCCAGGATCGCCGGGACAGCCAGTGTGCGGAAGACCGTGTTGGCCAGGTACCGCCGGTGGGAACGCGGCACTGACAGCAACCGGACCATGTCGGAACAGGCGCACACCACCACCACGGCCTGCCCCAGCAGGAGCAACATGGACCCCGGCAGGGACCCGGCGAACTGCACCGCTGACGCCAGTCCGGAACTCATGGCCCGCACCCTTCCACGCCGCCTCCTCCGTCGCTGTGTCAGACCATTCAACGGCGCGGGGCTCCGGTAAGTCACGGGGGCGGACTACGCGTCTTTCCCGCCCGCACTACCCGGGCTCCCGCTGCTGTACGCACCCCGGCCGGAAGCAACCATGGGGGAACTCCGATCGTGCCGGGCAGACACTACCATTGGCACTATGGGTGCCCAACACAGTCCGCCCGTCCGTACCGGCGCCGCTCCCCCTTCGGAGGGGATGACGCTGGGGCGGCTTTTGGCACTTCTGGGCGAAGGCATCTCTGCCGAGGCCCTGGAAACACACCTTGCAGCCATGCAGGAGGAGAGCCGGCTCGATCCGCAGACGGCAGCAGCCGCCCGCAGCCTCAACGCCAGGCTCCGGGAGGCCAGCCGGCGGGAGGGCCTGCTCCGCGTCCTGTACGACACCGCCACGGACCTCACCGGCATTCGGGATGTTGAAGCCGTCCTGAAGGCTATCGTCCGCAGAACCCGTTCGCTCATCGGCAGCGACATCGCCTATCTGAGCCTGAACGACTACGACTCCGGAGAATCGTACATCCGGGTGACTGACGGTGCCGCCACGGCACTGTTCCGGAACATCCGCATGCCCCTGGGTGAGGGTGTCCTCGGTGCGGTGGCCACCGGTGAAGCCCCCTCGCAATCCGCGGACTACCTGAGTGACCAGACCAAGACGCACCTAGAGTCGAGTGACGCGGCGGTCGCGGCAGAAGGTGTCAAGGCCATAATGGGAGTCCCCTTGCGGGCCGAAGGCAAGGTGATCGGCGCGCTCCTTGTTGCGGACCGGCACGCCCACAACTTCAGCAGCGACGACGTCGCGCTCATGGAATCCATCGGCACCCACGCCGCCGTTGCGCTCGAGAACGCCCGTCACTTCACCGAAATGGCCGATGCCCTGGCCCGGCTGGACCAGGCCCAGCGGCAAAATCTGGCCCATGTGAAGGCCCTGGAGGAGCTCTCCTCACTCGATCAGCGGCTGATGGAGACCCTTGCGTCCGCCAACAGCCTGCCCAACCTCATGCTGCTTTTGGCCGAATCAATGGACAGCGAGGTGTTCGTGGTTTCGCCCATGGGCGAGCCCGTGGCAGGGCTCGGCACAAACCCGGACTTCGGCAGCCCTGCCGCGCTGGGCGCCGCGGAGGTCTCGGCGGCTCGGACGCTGCCCATGCCCTTCACCGTGAAAGGCCGGAGGTACACGGTGATGTCCGCGGTTGCCGGGGACCAGCATCTGGCCTCGCTGATCGTTGCCGGCCACATCAGCCAGGACCGGCTCGCGGTGCTCGAGCGAAGCGCCCTGGTCCTCAGTGCTGCGTTGCTCTTTGAAAGGACCTTCCAGGACGCGCAGTACCGGCTGCAGCTGGAGCTCATCGACGAACTCCTGAATCCGCGGTCTGAGGATACGGAAGCGCTGAAACGGCGGGCCGGGAGGTTCGGCCTGGCAGACAACACCCCGCTGGTGGTCCGGGTGGTGGGTGTTCGGGAGGACCAGCGGCAAAGGGCCCTCGCAGTATTGAAGCGGCTTGCACAGGACCGTCCCGGGATCACCGCCCTCCACGAATCGCATCTGTGCGTCATCGAGCCACCCGCGCCACGCGGCGGTACTCCGGGTGGCGACCGCGGGGCAGACAACGGGCAGTCGATCGTCGATGCCCTGAAGCACCAGCGCATCCAAGCCAGCGTTGGATCGTCACAGGCGGTGACAGGATTTTCCCGGCTGACAGGGGCCCACGCCGAGGCCGATGCCGTGCTTCGCGCGCTGCAGGCGCTGTCCCGGAACGGCGAGGCCGCCGACCGGGCTGCCCTCGGCACGGCCGGGATGCTGCTGGGCGCCATGGACAGCCCCTTCGCCGCCCAACTGCTGACCGCCCAGCTCGGACCGCTGCTGGACTACGACAGCCGCCGGGGAACGCAGCTGGTCCTGACCGCCTGGACCTTCCTGGAGAACGACTCGTCCGGCACGGCAGCGGCGGAGGCCCTGCACGTCCATCCCAACACGCTCCGCCAGCGACTGGAGCGCATCGATACTGTCCTCGGCGCGAGCTGGCGCCGGGGCGGCCGGTCCCTGGACATCCACGTGGCCCTGCGGCTCTGGCGCCTGCAATCCGCCGGAATCGGCGGCGAATTACGTTGAGCCAGCCCGCACCGATGTGGTTCTGACGCACATGTTCCCACTGCCAATGTGGCAGAAACCTCCATAGGCCACCTCACACGGCTCTGGAACGATGAGATCCACGGCACCTTTCCGGTAGCCCGAGATCCCCATCCTTAGGAGTCAGTCACAATGTCGTGTGCGCATGCAGCGGGCATCCGTCCCGCAACCTTCGGCGTCCTGCGCTTGCCGCGGAACATCGTCGTCGGGGCCCAGCAGCGTTTTGCCATCGCCGATATCGCAGCAGAGCTCGGTGACAGCGTCCTCATCTGCACGGACCCCCGGCTTGCAGCCTCGGACGAACTGCAGGCCCTGGTCACGAGCCTTGAAAACCGGAAGTTGTCCGTCCGGGTCTACGGAGAAACCCAGGCGGAGCTGCCCACCCCGGGCATCATTGCCTGTGTCGAAGAGCTCAAGGGACAGGACATCGACGTCGTCATCGGCTTCGGCGGCGGCAGCTGCATGGACATGGCCAAAGTGGTCTCGGTGCTTCTGACCCACGGCGGTCAGCCTAGCGACTATTACGGCGAATTCGCTGTTCCCGGTCCCGTCAAACCCGTCATCGCGCTGCCCACCACGGCGGGCACGGGGTCCGAAGCGACAGCCATAGCCGTGGTTTCGGACCCCGGACTCGGCATGAAGATGGGCATCTCAAGCCCCCACATCATCCCCTTCGCCTCGGTGTGCGACCCCGAACTGACCTACACCTGCCCGCCGGCGCTGACGGCAGCCACCGGCGCGGACACCTTCGTCCACCTGGTCGAGTCGTTCACCGCCATCACCCGGGAACCAACCCGCACTCTCGCCAACGAGCGCGTGTTCGTGGGCAAGAATGTCCTTACGGACTCCCTGGCACTGGACGGGATCCGACTCCTGGGCCGGAGCCTGGCCACGGCCTACAAGGATCCGGGCAACACCGAGGCCCGCGCCGACATGATGCTGGCGGCGCTCTACGGCGGCATTGTGCTCAGCAACGCCGGAACGGCGGCGGCACATGCCATCCAGTACCCCGTCGGCGCACTGACTCACACACCGCACGGCGTGGGCGTCGGCCTGCTGCTCCCCTACGTCGTCCGCCACAACTTCAGCGCCATTGAACCGCAGCTGGCACAGGTTGCCGACGCGCTGGGACGCGACATCAGGGGTCTGGACACGCGCAGCGCGGCGGTCGCCGGCGTCGAGGCCATCGACGAAGTCATCGCCACCATCGAACTGCCCGCGACCCTCCGGGACCTCGGAGTGCAGGAGGGCGACCTCGGCCAGATTGCCAGGCTGTCCCTGAACTCCAAGCGCCTCATCGACAACAACCCGGTGCCGCTCGACATTGAGTCCGTCACGTCCATCGTGCAGGCCGCTTACACCGGCGACCGCACCATTCGCTGACAAAAGTCCCCGACGCATCATCATCTGATCAAGCCTAAGGATCACCCATGACACTTCTCTCCGCCCAAGAACCCCTCGACGTCGATGAGCTGGCCGTCCCCCGCCAGCTGCTCATCGCCGGAAACTGGCAGGACGCCGCTGGCGGCGGCACCGTCGCCGTCATCAATCCCTCCGACGGGACGGCGATCACCGCCATCGCAGACGCCGACGTCGAGGACGGCCTGGCCGCCGTCGATGCCGCCGCCGCGGCATTCCCGGAGTGGGCCGCCACACCGCCCCGGCGCCGCGCCGAGATCCTCAGCCGCTGCTTCGAGCTGATGACCGAGCGGGGCGAACAGCTGGCCCGCCTCATCTCGCTCGAGAACGGCAAAGCGCTTCCAGACGCCCGGGGAGAGGTGGCATACGCCGCAGAATTCTTCCGCTGGTACGCCGAGGAGGCAGTCCGGATCATCGGTGACGTTTCCACCTCGCCGTCGGGCGCGAACCGCATCCTGGTCCAGCACCAGCCGATCGGCGTCTGCGTCCTGATCACCCCGTGGAACTTCCCGGCCGCGATGGCCACACGCAAGCTGGCGCCGGCGCTTGCCGCCGGCTGCACCGCCGTGCTCAAGCCGGCCACGCTGACGCCCCTGACGTCGCTGGCCATCGCCCAGCTGATGGTCGACGCGGGCGTCCCGGCCGGCGCCGTCAACGTGATCACCACGAGCAAGACGAGCGATGTCATGACCCCGATCCTGGCCGACCCCCGCGTCCGGAAGCTGTCGTTCACCGGTTCCACCGGCGTCGGACGCCATCTGTTGCGGCAGGCAGCGGACAACGTCCTCAAGTGCTCCATGGAGCTGGGCGGCAACGCGCCGTTCGTGGTTTTCGATGACGCGGACCTGGACAAGGCAATCGACGGCGTCATGATCGCCAAGATGCGCAACGGCGGCCAGGCCTGCACCGCAGCCAACAGGATCTACGTCCAGCGCGGGATCCAGGCGGAGTTCGCCAGCCGCCTGGCGGCCCGCATGGCCGCCCTGACGGTCGGGCCCGGTACAGATCCAACCACCGAAGTGGGCCCGCTGGTTGATGAGGCAAGTGTCCTGAAGGTCGACGCCCTGGTGCGCGATGCCCTCGACCAAGGTGCGCGCCTGCTCACCGGCGGGCAGCTGCCGGAAGGGGAGGGTTACTACTACCCGCCCACCGTGGTGACCAACGTGCCACTCCATGCGCGCATGGTGAGCGAGGAAATCTTCGGGCCCGTGGCATCGGTCATCGGCTTTGATACCGAGGACGAAGTCGTCGCGGCCGCCAACGACTCCGAGTACGGCCTCGCGGCGTATGTGTTCACCGAGGACCTGCGCCGGGGGCTGCGGGTATCCGAACGCATAGAAAGCGGCATGGTGGCCCTCAATCGCGGGCTCGTCTCAGACCCGGCAGCGCCATTCGGCGGCATGAAGCAAAGCGGCCTGGGACGGGAAGGCGCCCACCAGGGCCTGCTGGACTTCACGGAAACCAAGTACATCGCCCTTGACTGGTGAATCCGGTTCACTCCCACCTGATCATCCCCCACATCCTTATTTGACCTTCGAAAGAAAAGACCAATGACGCTCTCCGCAGCAACGACCGGCAACGCACGCCGAGTGCCCTGGCGGGTATCCGTCGCCAGCTTCGCCGGAACCACCATCGAGTGGTACGACTACTACATCTTCGGCCTCCTTGCGGCCACCGGCGTTTTCAGCCGGCTCTACTTCCCCGAGCAGGACCCCGCCACGGGTCTCCTGTTGGCTTTCCTCACCTACGCGGTTGGTTTCGTTGCCCGGCCCTTCGGCGGCATGTTCGCTGGCCACTACGGGGACAAGATCGGCCGCAAGCCAATGCTGGTGCTCTCACTGCTGCTGATGGGATTCGCCACCTTGGCGATGGGCCTGTTGCCCACCTACGCGCAGATCGGCGTCTGGGCTCCGATCCTGTTGACGGTTCTGCGGCTCATGCAGGGGTTCGGTGCAGGGGCTGAATGGGCCGGTGCCGCCATCATCTCCACAGAACACGCCCCGGAAGGCCGCCGCGGATTCTTCGGCAGCTTCACCCAAATGGGTGTACCGGCAGGAATGCTGCTGGCCAACTCCTCGGTCCTGGCCGTGAAGGCCATGGTCCCGGCCGACGCCTTTGACGCCTGGGCCTGGCGCGTTCCGTTTCTCCTCAGCGTGCTGCTGATCGTCGTGGGCCTGGTGGTCCGCGCAAAGCTTGAGGACTCCGATGACTTCAAGGAGCTCGTGGCCAAGAAGCAGACTGCTCACAACCCGCTCGGGGAAGCACTGAAGAAGGAGACCAAGGGCGTCTGGCTGGTCGTCGGCATGCGCCTCGCCGAAAACTCGGCCTTCTACCTGTACACCACCTTCTCGGTTGTCTACATCATGCGGACGTTCGGGCCCGAACGCGCGAACCAGGGCTCCATGTCAGTTCTCATCGCCTCCGCCATCGGCGTCATCGCGGTGCCGCTCTGGGCAGCGCTGTCCGACCGGATCGGCCGGAAGCCGCTTTACCTGTTCGGATCCATCGGCGGGCTGCTGTTCTTCCCGCTCTACTTCGTCATGACGGACACCGGCAGCGCCCTGCTGGCAACCCTGGCCATCATCATCGGCCTCGCGGTCTTCCACAACTCCATGTATGGCCCCCAGGCTGCCTTCTTCGCCGAGCTCTTCTCCACCAAGCTCCGCTACAGCGGCGCCTCCATGGGCTACCAGTTCGGCTCGGTCCTGGCCGGAGGAATCGCGCCGCTGGTCGCCGTGGCCCTGCTCAATGCAGGCAACGGCGAACCCGGCTGGGTCATCCTGTACTTCAGCGTCATCGGCGTCATCACCGTGGCCTCGGCCATCATGGCTCCGGAAACTGTAAAGCGCCTGCGTGGAAGCCTTGAGCCGGCACAACACGATTCGGCTGCCTCCCAGGACACAACTGGCAAGGCCGGCGTCCGCTAGGGGTTTTTATTTAGCACGCCAGAGTTAGAAAAACCGGCGGCATCGGCAGTGTGTGCACTGCTGATGCCGCCGGCGGACTTTCTCCGGTCAGGCCGGGGACAGCTCATGGGCCCGCGGCAGCGGATCCAAGTGGCTGATGCCGGTGGGCGTGATCTGCAGGACCCGGGCCGTGGCGATGTCGTAGAACAGGCCCGTCACATGGACGTTCCCGCTCCGGATGGCGTCCTGCAGGCTGGCGTGCCGTTGCAGCCGCTCGAGCTGGACGGCAACGTTGACCATGGCCAGCTGGTCCACCGCGCCGTACCCGGCCTGTTCGGCGGCAACCTGGACGGGATGTCCGGCCTGGAATGACTCGAGGCTCGGCCGGCCGTGGTCGAGCCAGGACTCGACGGGGCAGCGCCCGTCCTCGCCCTCCTGGCTCTGGTCTGCGGCCTTCTGCTGTGGGTCAGGGCCGGCGAGCAGCGCCGTCATGGCACCGCAGCCGGAGTGGCCGCAGACCACGACGGACGTGACTGACAGCTGGTCAAGGGCAAACTTCAGCGATGCCTCAACCGACGGTTCGAGCCGGTCGCTTCCCACCACGTTGCCCACGTTGCGGACCGTGAACAGGTCCCCCGGGCCGCTGCTGGTGATCAGGTTGGGCACCAGCCGGGAGTCGGCGCAGGTGATGAACAGCGTGTCGGGGTCCTGGAAGGTGGACAGTTCCTCGACGTGCGGACGCAGCAGGTGGGCGTGCCGGCGGTGGTAGCTGTCCACGCCGTTGAGCACCGAGCGCACCGGGGCAGGCACATGTCCGGAACCGTCGGCCGCAAGCGTGGCACTGTCCCGCTGCCAGCTCCGCCACGGCGCGAAGCCGCCGCGCAGCGCGGATCGCGATGACCCGCGGGCGGGAGTTCCAGCCACGGCGGCGTGCAGGGTGGCGGTTCCGGTTTCCTCGATCTCGACGCTGCCGCCGTTGTTGATGTGCCGGACCCGCCAGGCCTCCAGGGTGTCGTGCACCGGGTGGTCCAGGTAGTCGACGTCGAGCTCCACCGTGACGTGGGACGCCGGCGGCACCGCTGCCAGCACCTTGCTCAGGCGGGGAAGCGACAGGAAGGTGCACGAGCCGTCGATGACCACACGCCACCGGTTTTCGGCTGCGGCGCCGAGCGGCTCCGCATGGATGCTGGCACGGACCACGCGCCAGACGACCAACAGCACCGCCAGGGCGAGCCCGATCAGCACGCCGGCAAGAAGGTTGACGAACACCACGGTGAGCAGCGTGGCGGCGTAGACGGCCAGGTCACCGGTGACGCGTGCCGTCTGGAAATCGGCCACCTTCACCAGGCGGATGCCGATCATGATGAGCAGCCCGGCAAGCACGGACTCGGGCACCAGCTGGATGACTCCCGCCAGCAGCAGGGAAAAGACGAGCACCCAGATGCCGTGGAGGATGGCGGACTTGCGGGTCCGTCCCCCGGCCTCCACGTTGGTGGCACTGCGGACGATCACGCCGGTAACGGGAAGCCCGCCCAGCATGCCCGACGTCACGTTGGCGGCCCCCTGGCCGAGGAGCTCGCGGTTGAAGTCCGTACGCTCGCCGTGGTGCATCTTGTCGACGGCGACGGCAGACAGCAGCGATTCCACGCTGGCCACCAGGGCGATGGTGACCACGCCGACAGCGATGGCGGTCCACTCCCCCTGCGGCAAGTGCGGAAGGGACAGGGCATCCAGCAGCGAACCGTCAAAGGTGATCCGGTCGACGTCGGAATTGAACGGCAGCGACAGCAGCGTGGCGGCCACGACGGCGACGAGCGGGCCGGGCACCCGGCGGACGGCGGCCGGCATGTGCTTCCATGCGACGAGGAGTGCGATCACCACAGCCCCGAGGAAGGCGGCCTGCGGATCGACGGCGGCCAGGCTGTCCGGCAGAGCCAGGATGTTGTGCAGTGCGGCCTCCCCGGCTTCGCTGCCGAGCATCACATGCAGCTGCTGCAGGACGATGATGATGCCGATCCCGGCAAGCATCGCATGCACCACCACCGGGGCGATGGCGAGGGCAACGCGGCCCACCCTGGCCATGCCCAGCAGCACCTGCATGACACCGGCGGCCACGGTGATGGCGCAGGTGACCGGCCAGCCGAACTGCTCGATGAGGCCGGCCACGATGACCGTCAGGCCCGCAGCGGGGCCGCTGACCTGCAGCGGTGCTCCGCCGAGGCTGCCGGCCACGATGCCGCCGACTGCAGCCGCGATCAGTCCGGCCATGACCGGCGCGCCCGACGCCGCGGCGATGCCGAGCGACAGGGGAACGGCGACGAGGAACACCACGAGGGAGGCGGGCAGGTCCCAGCGGAGGCCCGAGGTCAGGCGGGCCAGGACTGGTATCCGGCTCCTGCCGGAATCGATGGGGGTTGGATCCGTGGCGGCTGGCGAGGGCATATAAGTCCTTAGCTCGTTCGAAGGGTCCTTATCCACGCTATTGACGCCCCGACGGGGGCCGCAAGGGTACCGCCCGTGAGAAGAAACACGAGGTCAGAGCGGACATAAAGCGAAAACTAGTGCACTAATCCATTCGTTTGCATAAAGTCTCCGCGCCCCCGGGATGCCGTGTTCCCCACACCGCAAGGGCTCCCCGCCGGCCAGTAAAACCGGCCGCTGTTCAAGTCACACGGCCCGTTACACGGGTGACTGCGCGTTCACCGGGAAATAAATTTCCGACGCCGGTTCCCCGGCCGTCCGGACGGCGTCCGCTTCGGCTGGTAAAGGTCGGTTAAACGGCAGAGGATCCATCCCTGGGGGATGGATCCTCTGCGTCGGAACCGGTGCCGGCTGACCGTGCCGGCAGGCGGCGCCTAGCGCTTGACGGCGTCCAGCTTCAGCATCTTGGCGATGACGCCGTCGAGCTCGGAGTCGTCGAAGATCTTCTTCCAGTCGTCCTTGATGATGGTGTCCTTGCCGTACTGGATGGCGATTTCACAGGCCTCGGAGAACGGGTTGGAGCCGCGCAGGGCGTTGGTGAGAGCGATCTGCACGTGGCCGAACAGCATGGCCTTGGCAGCTTCCTCAGGCACGCCGGCGGTGTGGACGGTCTCGTGCAGCGCCTCATTGAGCAGGGTGCCGATCATGCAGGCCACGGTCTCCACGAGGGTGGGTTCGAGGATGGCAAGCTGCTTCACGGTGACCCAGTGGACGTCGATCACGGGGGCGTAGATGACGCGGATGGTGGCCTCGGCGGCAGCCTTGGTGGCCTCGGAAGCGTCCTCGTCGATCGCGGCAACCACGTTCTGAGGGGCGCCCTGGCCGCCGAAGGTGTCGGCCCATTCTTCCTTGGTGGTGCGTTCCAGGAAGACGGACGGGTGGCAGGGGTGGGCCACGGCCTGGACGACGTCCTCGCGCTGGGCGAGCAGGCCGGCGTAGGCGGCGGCCGGATCCAGGGTGAGCAGGATGGCGCCGGCTTTCATCTGCGGGACGACGGCCTCGGACACGCCGCCCAGGACGGTGTCCGGAACGGCGAGGATCACGACGTCGGCGCCCTTGACAGCGTCGTCGGTGGCGGTGATTTCACGGCCTTCTCCGCGGACGCGGTCCTGGCCGGCGGGCGAGTTCTCGGAGTAGAACACGGTGTGGTTCGACTTCTGGAGGTTACGCGAAACGCGCATCCCCATCTTGCCTCCGGCTCCGATAACGGCGACGGTCAACTGTTCTGCAGACATTTCATTTGCTCCTTAGGAAATCGATGCTTTGCTGGGTCCACTGGTTTTCGAGGCGGATGGTTTCGTCCTCGGTGTCCTGCCACGGCAGCCAGTGTTCGACGATCTGGTTGATGTTTCTTTCTTTGGGCTGAAGCTTCCGGGCCATGTAGTCGTAGTCCAGGAGGCCTTCGCCGAGCGGCGCGCCGGAGTACGTGAACCCGACCCACCCCTCCTTGCGGCTGAACGCAAAATCTTTGATGTGCATGTTGAGAACATGGGGGGCGACGGCGTCAATCACCTCACGCGGCGATTCCAGGGCCGCCACGGTGTTGGCCGGATCGCTGCACACGCCCAGGTACAGGCTTCCGACGCGCTCGATGACCTCCAGGATCCGGGCAGTGGGGACCTGTTCGTAGGTCTCCACCGCGATCCGCACCCCGGCCGCCTTGAACTCGGGCAGGACCTCCGTGAAAATCTCCACCGCCTCATCCGCCGTCGGGGTGTGGCCCGGGGTGTTGAACATGGTCCGCAGCAAAGGTGCGCCCAGGATTTTGGCGATGTGCAGGAAATTCCGCAGGTGCTCCGGCCGGATGCCTTTGGTGCCCAGCTCCAGGCTGATCCCGAGCGAGTCGGCCGTGGCCCGCACGGCCTGCAACTCGTCGTCGCTCATGGTTTCCAGCGGTGCGTAGTCGCAGATCTGGAACAGGTCCACGCCCAGCGCGGCGGTCCGCTCCAGCGCCTCGTGGATGCTCAGCGGCTTGCTCACCTTGTCGGAGAGCTGCCAGAAGAACGCGTAGCTGCTCAGGCCGATCCGGCTGCCCTGTCCGATCCGGCTCATGCTGCCAGTTCCTTCGCGGCAAGCCGCTGTGCGGCCTCGTCCAGGATGTCCCGCACCGCGGAGGGGTTGTGGGCGAAGCGGCCCAGGAACAGCCCGGTGGCGGCGGGGCCGAGCTGGCTGATGAGGCCGGGGCCGGCGCTGCCGCCGTAGATGACCCGGCTGTCTTCCTGGCCTTCGCGGCTGCGCAGGTGCGTGTCCAGGCCGGTGATGACTTCGCTGATGAACCCGGGCGAGGCCGGTTCGGCTGCGCCGATGGCCCACTGCGGCTCATAGGCCACGATGGTGCGCCCAGCGCTAACGAGGCTTCCGGCACGGTTCAGGACGCCGTCGATTTCGCGGATGCAGTGCTTGATGGCGTCAGCCGCGGTGCCGCGGCCGGGTTCGCCCACGCACAGCACCGGGGTGAGGCCGTTGCGGTACGCCGCAGCGGTCTTCAGCCCGATCACGTCGTCATCCTCACCGAATATGCGGCGGCGTTCGGCGTGGCCCACCTCGGCGTACCGGCCGCCGGTTTCGGCCACCATCTTGCCGCTGACCTCGCCGGTGAAGGCGCCTTCGTCCTCCCAGAAGATATCCTGGGCACCGGCGGCGGCCCCGGCGGCGGACAGGATCCGCGCGCACTCGGGCAGCACCGGGTGGGCCGGCAGGGCGAACAGTTCAATGTCGCCGCTGCGGACAGCCGGGTGGTCCGAGGCGATCCGCGCCACGTCCCGGCACCAGTCCAGGGTCCGCTCGTAGCCGAAGTACATCTTCAGGCTGACGCCGATGATCGCTCTGGGCTTGTTGGCACCGGGCTTGTTGGCACCGGGCTTGCTGGCACCGGCCCGGGATGGGGGGTTAGCAGGAAGTGACACCCTCGTAGTCCTTAATCAGGGTGACCTTGTCGGCGGAGGCCGAGGACTCGTCAAAGGTGTACGTCAGCCATTCCCTGGCGAGGCGGCGGGCGAGCTCCAGGCCCACGACGCGCTGGCCGAAGGTGAGGACCTGGGCGTTGTTCGACAGGATGGAGCGTTCAACGGAGAAGCTGTCGTGCGCGGTGACCGCCCGGACGCCTGGGACCTTGTTCGCGGCGATGGCCACGCCCAGGCCCGTGCCGCAGACCAGCAGGGCGCGGTCGGCCTTGTCGGCGGCGATGAGCTCGGCGGCGGCGATGGCTACGGACGGGTACGGGGTGTGGCTTGTGGCGTCCACCCCGACGTCGGTCACGGACTCAACCAGTTCGCTGGCCTCCAGGTCCGCCTTCAGGGCTTCCTTGTACTCGAATCCGGCGTCGTCGGAACCGACGACCAGACGCAGTTTGGCGCTCATGCGTTCTCCTTAATGGTGATTGCTGCAGCTTTCGCCTCGGCGAAGGTGTTGTGGATGGCCCGGACGATCAGTGCCATGGAAACGGCGCCGGCATCCGGGGTGCCCAGGCTCTTTTCGGCGTGCGGGCGTGCCCTGCCCATGAGGGGCAGCAGGTTGGCGGTTTCCTCGGCGGCCTGCTGGGCCACGGTGGCTGCCGCGCCCCACGCGTCGGTGAGGGACTGCCCGGAGCCGACGGCGGCGGAAAGGGCGTCGCGGAACGGAACGAGGACGTCCACGAGGGTCTTGTCGCCCACCTTGGCCTTGCCAAAGCCCATGATCGCGGCGGCGGCCTCCGCCACTCCGGCGGCGACAGCACCAGCGTCGGGCGTGGCGCTGTCCCCGACCGCGTCCCCGACGGCCCGCAGGGCCATGCCCCAGAGAGCGCCGGAGGTTCCGCCGGCACGGTCGGCCCAGGCGTCGGCGGCCAGGTGCAGGGTGGTCGCTGCGCCGGCACCGCGTACCACGGCGTCAGTTGCGGCATCGACCGCTGCCCGGACACCGCGCTCCATGCCGATGCCGTGGTCACCGTCGCCGGCGATCGCATCGATGCGGCCCAGTTCCTCGACGTTGGCATCAACGACGTTCTTGGCGGCGCCGAGGGCGGCCAGGACCCGGACTGCGGCGGCACGCGACTCGTCCGTGGCTTCCGGAATCGCCACGATCTCAGCCGCTTCGGCGGACAGTTCGCCGGCGCTCAGGTCGTCGGCGTCCAGGGCCTGCGTGGTGACGGCGCCGCGGCGGAAGGCCGGGGCGTCCGCGGGGGCGTTCCAGAGGGTTTCGAGCTCATCGTCCAGCCAGAACAGGGTGAGGGAGGTGCCGGCCATGTCGAAGCTGGTGACCAGTTCGCCGACCTGCGGGTCAACGGCTTCCAGGCCGGCCTCGGCCAGGAGCTGGGCGACGCGGCGGTAGACCACGAACAGTTCCTCGTACTTCACCGAGCCGAGGCCGTTGAGGACCGGAACCACGCGTGATCCCTTGGCTTCGAGGCCTTCGGGAACCTCGGTGAGGAGCTTGCCCACGAGCAGTTCGGCGAGCTCATCCGCCGTCGGAATGTCCGTTTCATCGATGCCGGGCTCGCCATGGATGCCCATGCCCACCGCCATCCGTCCCTCCGGGACGGTGAACAGCGGGTTCTCGGCGCCCGGGAGGGTGCAGCCGGTGAACGCGACGCCGAAGGACCGGGTCCGGTCATTGGCGCGCTCGGCAATTTCAAGGGTGGCGTCCATGCCGTAGCCGGCCTCGGCCGCGGCGGCTGCGACCTTGAAGACCGTCAGATCACCGGCGATGCCGCGCCGCTTCTGCCGTTCGGCCAGCGGTGCGGAGGAGACGTCGTCGGTCACGGCGATGCTGCGGCAGTCGATGCCCTCGGCCCGGAGCTTCTCCTGGGCCTGGGTGAAGTGCAGGACGTCGCCGGCGTAGTTGCCGTAGCCCAGCAGCACCCCGGCGCCGTTGTTGGCGGCCTTGGCCACGCTGTAGACCTGCTGCGCGGAGGGCGACGCGAAGAGGTTGCCCATCGCAGCGCCGTGGGCCAGGCCCTGGCCCACCAGGCCAGCGAACGCCGGATAGTGGCCGGAGCCGCCGCCGATCACCAGGGCCACGGTATCCGCGGCGCTCTTCGTGCTGCGGGCCACGCCACCCGGGACACGCCGCACCCACCGGCCGTGCGAGGCAACAAAGCCCTCGATCATCTCATCAGCAAACGCTGCGGGTTCATTGAACAGGCGGGTCATTCGGAACTCCTGGGACTATCAGTGGAAATCGCTGCGGTCGGGGTGCTGAGCCGGCACTCAGGGCTCGGAGTGGTGTCCGGCGCCCGCGGGGTCCAGGGCCTCTGCGGGGATGCCTTCGCTGACCTTGCCGGAGCGGCTCAGCACCACCATGAGGACGGAGGACAGGAGCATGAAGCCGCCGACGACGAACATCGGAACCGTGTAGTTGCCGGTCCAGTCCTTCAGCCATCCGGTGATGTAGCCGGCGCTGAAGCCTGCCAGGTTGCCCACGGTGTTGATCAGTGCGATGCCGGCAGCGGCGGCCGCGCCGGTGAGGAACTGAGTAGGAACGGTCCAGAAGTTGGGCAGTGCCGCGAAGATGGACATCGCAGTGATGGTGATAACGGCGATGGTGGCTGCCGGGGAACCGGCGAACAGGGCCAGCGGGATGCTGAGGCCGCCGACGAGGGCAGGAACCGCGATGTGCCAGGTCTTCACGCCGCGTTTGGTGGCATCCTTCGACCAGAAGTAAAGGGCAGCGGCCGCGGGCAGGTACGGGATCGCGGTGATGAGGCCCTTTTGCAGGACATCGAACTTGGTGCCATAAAGGCCTTCGAAGCCGGAGATGATGGTGGGCAGGAAGAACCCGAGGGCGTAGAGGCCGTAAATGAAGCCGAAGTAGATGGCGGACAGCATCCAGACGCGGCCGTTGCCGAAGACGGTGCGGACGCTGACGTGCTTGTTGCTGGCGGTGGTGTCCTTCTTTTCCTTCTCCAGGGCGCCGGTCAGCCAGGTCTTTTCCTCGGCGGTGAGCCACTTGGCCTTGGCGGGCGAGTCGGCAAGGTAGAACCAGGCGATGATGCCGATGATGATCGCGGGAACCGCGACGCCGAAGAACATGACGCGCCAGCCGGCGAGCCCGAAGAGACCGTGCTGCTGGATGAGCAGGCCGGCGAGCGGGGCGCCGATCACTGTGGTCAGCGGCTGAGCCAGGTAGAACAGGGCCAGGATCTTGCTGCGGTGCCGGGCCGGGACCCACAGGCTTAGGAACAGGATGGCGCCGGGGAAGAAGCCGGCCTCGGCCACGCCGAGGATGAAGCGCAGGATGTAGAGCTGCTCGACGTTGCCCACCCAGGTGAACAGCAGGGAGACGATGCCCCAGCTGACCATGATGCGGGCCAGCCACCGCCGGGCGCCGAACTTGTGCAGGGCCAGGTTGCTGGGGACTTCGAGCAGGATGTAGCCGATGAAGAAGACGCCGGAAGCGAAGCCGAACTGCGCCGCGCCGAGGGCCAGGTCCGTGTTCATGCCATTGGGGCCGGCGAAGGAGATGGCCGTGCGGTCCAGGTAGTTGATGAAGAACATCAAGGCGACGAACGGCACCAGCCGGACCGCCACTTTCCTGATTGCAGATCTTTCGACCACCGATTGTGTGGTGTCCACATTGACTCCTAGATGTTGGTAGCCCCGGCCGCGTCCTGCTCTGGATGCTTTGGGGGTTTCTCTCAATGCCGTCCGCCGGAAGGAGACCGGCAGTGGCTACGCGCTGTGAGATCAACCATACGGCGAAACAAGCAAATTGGTCAACCGGTTGACGGATTTCCTTTCTGTGCGCCATCGCGGGCAGAAATTGGTCAGCCGGTTGCTACCCTTTGAAGATGTCCGAAAACTCCGCAGCCGCTACTGCCCGGATCAGCGCCGCCCTTGGCCCTATGGAACAGGGATCCGTGGTGTCAGAGGTTGCGGAGCGCCTGCTGGCCTACTTCACCAGCGGAGACATCGCAGCCGGCACCCGGCTTCCTGCCGAACGCACCCTTGCGGCATCCCTCGGAGTGGGCCGGTCGGCAGTCCGCGAAGCGCTGGCGGCCCTGGAGATCCTGGGCATCGTGATCGTGCGCCCGGGCTCCGGCACCTATCTGCGGGACGGCGTCTCGGAGCTGCTGCCGCGGACCCTGAGCTGGGGCCTGATGCTCGGCGCCCCCCGCACCCGCGAACTGGTGGAGCTCAGAAGCGGGCTCGAGGTGCAGGCCGCGCAGCTGGCTGCTGAACGCATCGACGATGCTGCGCTGGGCCGCATGCGCGACAACCTGCAGGCCATGGAGGACAGCCTCGAGGACCTGGCCGCGTTCGTTGAGGCGGACGCCGCGTTCCACCGCGAGATTGCCGTCAGCTCGGGCAACCAGGTACTCCGCGAGCTGCTGCAAAGCATCCGCTCGCTGCTTCGCATCTGGGTGGACCGGGCCCTGACCGACGAAGGCCATGCCGCTGCCGCGCTGAAGGAGCACCGCGAAATTTTCACCGCACTGGAGGCCCGCAATCCCGCGGCGGTCACCGCGACCATGCATTCCCACATGCAGACTGCCACGCGCCGCCTGCTCGCAGGGTTCGACGCCGCCCAGTAGGTCGCGCGCGGCGGTGGGGGCCGCCCCGTTTGGGGGTGCCCGCCGTCAGGAATCTCGAAGGACGCCGCGTCAGCCTGTGTCCATGGTCAATGCCCGGAGCGAGCCGGCGGGCTCCCGCGTCAGCGAGGCCCTCATGATGCTCGACATGGAGCAGCGCGATGTCCTGCTGGCCATGCATTACGGCCGGCTCACAGTCACCGAGGTGGCCGCGCAGTTCGACATTTCCCCCGCCCTGGTCAGCCACCGGGCACTGGCCGCCCTGCGGAGCCTGCGCTGGTTGCTGGACCAAGGCTCCCAAGCCCCGTAGCGCCTTCACGCTGCCTGCGAACCGCGAGTGGGAAGCAACTCGAACGGCTCGAGAAGCAACGGTTTTTCTAACCTGTATTGCATGGAAAAGATCGCTTTATCTTATGTGATTTCCGGCTCATAATTTCTTGGAGACGGCCACCAGAAGGAACGAGACTGCCATGACCAGCACCGCTACTGACCACCGCACGAACCCGGGCAACGACGCCGGAGTGAATGACATCTGTGACGACGCCGCCTACTGCTTTTACTGCAACGGCCCGGAGACCGACTGATGGCGCTGCCTTTACGGCCCCAGCACCTGTCGCACCCGGACGCAGGGCAGGACGCATGAAGCCCTGGCGCCTCCGCGAGTTCCATCCCGAGGACCTTGACCAGCTGGTGGAGGTCTGGCGGGAGTCCCGGAAGCCGGGCAAGCCTGCCGTCTACAGCCTGTCCGAGGTCCTTTCAGCCTGCACGGACCAGCAGGCCGTCGTCGCCATTGCCGGCGACCGCCTCATTGGAGCAGCCGCTGCCACCATTGAAGAGGACCGTGCCTGGGTGATCATGCTCGCCCAGGCAGCGGACTGGCGCGACCAGGGACTCGGCAGCGCCCTCCTTGCCGGGCTGGAGTCGCGGCTCATGGCCCGCGGAGTGCTTCGGATATCGGCGCTGGTGCGCTCCAGCGAGTCACCCGTCAGGGCTTTCTCCAACAGCAAGTACGGCGTGGAGGACGGCCTTCTCTACTTTGAGCGTGTGGTCCCGGTCCAGCGCCAGGAGATAGGGCCGCTGAGCCAGCTCGGCGGGCGCGTGCTGCCCCGCGGCCTGTGGGAGCTGATGGCGGGCATGCACAAGGAGAAGGAACTCATTGAACAGCGGCTAATCCTGCCTCTGGCGCGGACCGATCTGGCCGCCTCCCTCGGCGTCGTGCCGCCGCGGGCGGTCATGCTGTTCGGCCCGCCGGGGACCGGCAAGACCACCTTCGCGAAGGCAGTGGCGTCCCGGCTTGAATGGCCGTTCGTCGAGGTCTCGCCGTCCCGCCTCGCCTCGGACCCGAGAGGCCTGGCCGCGGCGCTGCGGCAGACCTTCCAGGACATCTCGCACCTCGACCACGCGGTGGTCTTCATCGATGAGGTGGAGGAGATTGCGGCACAGCGCGGCGGGAAACCGCCGTCGCCTCTTCAGGGGGTGACAAATGAACTGCTGAAGATCATTCCCGCTTTCCGGGAGCAGGAAGGCCGCATCCTCATCTGTGCCACCAACTTCATCCGGGCCCTGGACACGGCGTTCCTGCGGCACGGACGGTTCGACTACGTGATCCCCATCGGGCTGCCCGATCCCGCCGCCCGGGAAGCCATCTGGACGAAGTACATCCCGGAGGCTGCCGCCCGGCACGTGGATGCCCCTTCGCTGGCCCGGCAGACGGAACGGTTCTCCCCCGCAGACATCGAATTCGCCGCGCGGAAGGCGTCGCAGCGCGCGCTGGAGTGCGCAGTAAGCGATGCAGCGAACGGCGCCAACGATCCTGTCGAGGGCTCGCTGACGACGGACAGCTACCTGCAGGCCGTCAGCCAGACAAAGGCCACGGTCACCGAAGCCATGGTCAATGAATTCCGGGAGGACATCGCACGGCTCGCCCGCACCTAGACCGGCTTGCCCCGCAGCCAGGCCGATGCATTGAGTCCTTGACAGGCCGGCCCGGCGGGCCTACAACGTGGCGTATCAGGCAGCATCATCTGCGTTCCAGGCCTTCATCCCGGAAGCAGGAATACCCACAACAGGAGGTTCAAGTGGCAGGTCTAATCCGCAAGAGTTTCGACTCCCCCGAGGAGACCCGGCCGTTTGAGGACGGCAAGGGCCAGCTTCAGCTGGTCCACATGGAGGGCGGCGGCGTCGGCCGGGCCACCTTCGAGCCGGGCTGGCGGTGGTCACAGCACGTGAAGCCGATCGCGCAGACGGACAGCTGCCAGGCTGCCCACAAGGGATACTTCGTCTCCGGCCGGATGAAGGTGGTCATGGATGACGGCGAGGAGACAGAGTACGGGCCCGGCGATTTCGCCATCATCCCGCCCGGACATGATGCCTGGACGGTTGGCGATGAGGCCTGCGTGGTGATCGACTGGCAGGGGTTCGGCGACTACGCAAAGAAGTGAACGGCGCCGTTTCGGTTGGCTGGCGCAGGGCGTGACATCATACGGAACATGGCCCAGAAAATTGCGTTCCAGGGTGAGCCCGGCGCCAACTCAGATATTGCCTGCAAGCAGATGTTCCCCCAGCTGGAAAGCGTTCCCTGCGCCAGCTTCGAGGACGCCTTTGAACTGGTGTCCAGCGGTCAGACGGATCTGGCCATGATCCCGATCGAGAACTCCATAGCCGGCCGGGTGGCGGACATCCACCTGCTGCTGCCGCACTCGGGCCTGCAGATCGTGGGTGAGTTCTTCCTGCCCATCCACTTCGACCTGCTCGGCATCCCAGGCAGCACCATCGAGGGTGCCACCGAGGTCCACAGCCACATTCACGCCCTGGGTCAGTGCCGGAAGCTGATCCGCGAGGCCGGGCTCAAACCCGTGATCGCCGGTGATACCGCGGGGTCGGCCCGCGAGGTGCGCGACTGGAACGACCCCACCAAGCTGTCCCTTGCGCCGCCGCTGGCCGCCGAGCTCTACGGGCTGGAGGTCCTGGCATCGGCCGTCGAGGACGACCCCTCCAACACCACCCGCTTTGTGGTCCTGGCCGGGGAAACCGGACTTCCGGCCCGGGAGGCACTGCCCGGGCCGGCCGTCACCAGCTTCGTGTTCCGTGTCCGGAACGTCCCCTCCGCGCTGTACAAGGCCCTGGGCGGCTTCGCCACGAACGGCGTGAACATGACCCGGCTGGAAAGCTACATGGTGGGCAACGAGTTTGCCGCCACCATGTTCATGGTGGATGTCGAGGGGCACCCCGAGGACCTGCCGCTGAAGCTGGCCCTGGAGGAACTGGACTTCTTCACCACTGAAGTGTGGATCCTTGGCGTCTACCCCGCCGCCGAACACAGAACACAGCGCGCTGCCAACAACTAACCCGCGGTGTTCCCCTGCGCCCTGTTCCGGACCTTGAGGACTTTCCGGACCGGCACCTTGTCATCGTGTCCACGGCAATGCAGACTTTGGTGGACCACCCGCCCTGACTGCCAGGCCGAAGGAGTCCGCCGTGAACCCGCTGCACGCGTTAGTTGATGCCATTGAACACTTCGACCGGCTGGACGGTGTGGCGTCCGCCATTTCCAAGGCCGTTGGAAAGGCCGTGCAGCCGCGGCCTGTCCGCAACACCCTTAGCGGCACGTCCCTGGGCCATCCGCTTCACCCTGTCCTGACCGACTTCCCCATCGGTGCCTGGACCATGGCAACTGTCCTGGACGCCGTGGGAGGGCCCGCATCCGAGCCGGCCGCGGACATCCTGGTCGCCGTCGGAATAGCAACGGCCGTTCCAACCGCAGCGGCCGGCCTTAACGACTGGTCGGACACGCAGGGAAAGTCCCGGCGGGTGGGCCTGGTCCACGCGGTCGCCAACGGAACGGCGCTGTGCCTGTTTTCGTCCTCGGCCGTTGCCCGTGCCTCGGGCAGCCGGACCATCGGAAAGACACTTGGACTGGCCGGCTTTGGCGTCCTGATGTTCGGCGGCTTCCTCGGCGGCCACCTTACCTTCAGCAATGCGGTCAACGTCAACAGGACAGCAAACAGGACAGGACCCAGAAAGTGGACGCCCGTCCTGGCCGAGTCCGAACTCGCAGACGGGGTGCGCCGGAAAGTGGACACGGGCAACGTCTCGGTCCTGCTGTACCGCTCCGGGGCCGGGATCCTGGCCCTGGACAGCGTGTGCAGCCACATGGGCGGCCCGCTCGAGGAGGGAACGATCGCCGACGGCTGCGTCACCTGCCCCTGGCACGGCAGCACGTTCCGGCTCGGCGACGGCCACATCGTCCGCGGGCCGGCAACCACTCCGCAGCCAAGCTACGAAGCCAGGGTGAATGGCGGCCAGGTTGAGGTCCGCCGGCGCGGCTAGAAAGCGCCGGACGGCCTGTCCGGTGGCGCGCAATCTGGCCCTGGCGCCAACCCCTTCGGCACCGCCTGAAGCGCTGGCGGAACACGCCGTCTGAACAGGCAGTCCGAAGCCGCCGCCCGATCCCGTCCGCGTCCAAAGACCCACCGAAAAAATTTCCCGATGCTTGTCGATTTCCGCAGGACCCGTTCGACGGGATAGTAGACGGACGCACACAGCGTCCACGTCAAGGCAAGGAGAGAACCGTGAAGTACATGTTCATCATGCGCGCGACCGACGAAGCCATCGAAGCGTCGAAGCAAGTTCCGTTCGAGGAGATCCTCAACCAGATGGGCGCCTATAACGAACAGCTCATCAAGGCCGGCGTCATGCTCGCCGGCGAGGGACTGACCGACCTGTCCGAAGGCTCGGCCTTCGTAGTCGATTTTGCCGAGGAACCGCCGGTGGTGACGGACGGCCCCTACGGCGAAACCCATGAGCTGTTCAACGGCTTCTGGATCGTCCAGGTGGCCTCCAAGGAAGAAGCGAAGGAGTGGGCGAGCCGTTGCCCGCTGGGTCCCGGTTCGAAGCTTGAGGTCCGCCGGATAGCCGAGGCGGACGACTTCGCCGACTTCGCGGACAACGAGTACATCAAGAAGGAAGCGGTGTGGCGCCAGGAACTGAACCAGCCCTGAGAGCCGGCTGACAGGAACGGAGCAGGCGGTGGATAAAGGGGCCATGAATGAGGAGGCAGCTGCCGCGGTCCGGCGGCGGATTGATGCGCTGTGGCGCATCGAGGGCGCCCGCATCATCGCGGCCCTAGCCCGTGCCACCCGGGACGTGGGCTTCGCCGAGGACCTGGCGCAGGAAGCCCTGGCTGAGGCCCTGGTCCAGTGGCCGAAGTCCGGGACGCCGGACAATCCCGCCGCCTGGCTCACCGCCGTCGCCAAGCGCAAGGCCATCGATGCGTGGCGCCGGTCCGAGCGGCTCGAGGAGCGGTACCGGGCCATGGCCCGGGACCTGGAGGACGACGACGGCGTGCCCTGGGTTCCGCTGGAGGACGACGTCCTTAGGCTCGTGTTCACCGCTTGCCATCCGGTCCTCTCCCGGGAGGCCCAGATGGCGCTGACCCTGCGGGTGGTGGGCGGCCTCACCACCGAGGAAATTGCTCGGCTGTTCCTGGTTCCGGTCGCCACCGTGCAGCAGCGCATCGTACGGGCCAAGAAAACGCTCGCGGCGGCCAGGGTGCCCTTTGAGGTTCCCGAGCCCAACGAGTGGGGCGCGCGGCTGGGAGCGGTCCTCGGCGTCGTCTATCTGATGTTCACGGAAGGCTACGCCGCCACCTCAGGGGATGCGTGGATCCGGCCCGACCTGGCCAACGAGGCCCTGCGGATCGGGCGCATCCTGGCCGGGCTGGTCCCCCGCGAACCCGAGGCCCACGGGCTGGTGGCCCTGATGGAGTTCCAGGCCTCCCGCTTCCCGGCCCGCACCATGCCCGACGGGTCTCCGGTTCTGCTGGCGGACCAGGACCGGACCCGTTGGGACCGGGCGCAGATCGGCCGGGGCCGTGCCGCCCTGCGCCGCTGCGACGCGCTGGGACGGGGCCGCGGCAACTACGCATTGCAGGCCGCGATCGCCGAGTGCCACTCGATCGCACCAAGCGTCGACGGCACCGACTGGCAGCGGATCGTGCTGCTCTACGAGGCGTTGGGCAGGATCGCCCCCAGCCCAGTGGTCGAGCTGAACCGGGCCGTGGCGGTTTCCATGGCTACCGGGCCGGCGGCCGCGCTGGCCATCGTGGACAGCCTCGCCACCGGAGGTGCCCTGCGTGGAACGCATTTGCTGCCCAGCGTCCGCGGCGAGCTGCTGGTCCGGCTTGGGCGGGCCGGGGAGGCACGCTCCGAATTCATCACGGCGGCCGGACTGGCCAGGAACCAGCGCACCCGGGAGCTTCTGGAGGAGCGCGCCGCAGGCATATCCCCGGCGCCCGGCACTTAGCCCCGGTTGACCCCGGCCAGTCGCGGTTAGCCTCCCACCTCAGGCACCGAAGGTGACGTCCTTGGTCTCTGTCACCCCGGCGGTCCGGCCGGGCCCCGCATGGTATTTCCAGTAGAGGTTGGTGTGCGCAATGACCTGGCCCGGCGGAGGGGCACCCCATTCGGTCAGGTCCTCCGTGGTGTGGGCGTCGCCGACCAGGGTCACGTCGTAGCCGCGGACGAACGCCCCGTGGATGGTGGACCTGATGCATTCGTCCGTCTGCGCGCCCGCGACCATTAGCCGACCCACCGCCGCGGCAGCCAGCACCTGCTCCAGAATGGTGCCGTCGAAGGCATCGCTGAACGACTTGTGCACCACCGGTTCCTGCTCGCGGCGCCTCAGCTCGGGCACGTACTCCCAGGCCTCGCTGCCTTTCTCCAGCCGGTCGTCAGAATGCTGGACCCAGACGACGGGAACCCCGGCTGCGCGAGCCCGGTCCACCAGCGCGCCGATGTTGGCCACCACTGCGTCCCGCTGGTGCGCCTCGGCCACTACGCCCTTCTGCATATCAAGCACCATCAGGGCGGTGTTGGGCCGGTCCGGCAGCGTGGTCATGATGGTCTCGGCGTGGTCATGATGGGCTCCTTTGCCTGCGGCTTGATCGGTGGGGCGGTCCGGGGGTGGTGGAACCCAGCCTAGGAGGAGTCACTGCCCATGTGAACACCCATTGCAGGCGGAGGGTGCGGGCGGAAGAATGGCCCTAGCGTGCTTTCTCGGCAGATCGGACCAAAAGCATGACCCGCATCCTGCTCATGGGCCCGCCCGGCTCGGGCAAAGGCACCCAGGCGCGACGGCTCAGCGGACAGCTGCACATCCCGGAGATCTCCACCGGGGACATGTTCCGCAGCCATCTGGCCAACGGCTCGCCCCTGGGCCGGGAAATCAAGGAATTCCTCGACGCCGGCAACCTCGTCCCGGACAACCTCACCACGGCAATGCTGCGGGAGCGGCTGCAGGAGCGGGACGCGAGGGACGGCTTCCTGCTCGACGGCTATCCGCGCACCGTAAGCCAGATGGACGACCTCGACGGCATCCTGGACGCCGCCGGAACCAGGCTCGATGCGGTGGTGGAAATTACCGCCCACGACGATGAAATCGTACGGCGGCTGCTGCTCCGGTCCGACGCAGAGGGACGGAGCGATGACACCGAGGATGTCATCCGGCACCGGCTCGAGCTGTACCGGCAGGAGACGGAGCCGGTCATCGAACGCTACGGCCGGCGCGCCCTGCTGGTGAGCGTTGACGGCACGGCGGACATGGACGCGGTCACCGTCAGTGCGCTGCAGGGCATTGAAGCCATCAGGACGCAGCCCTGAAGCCAGCGCTGAGCTGGGCAGCCCTTCACCCCGCCTTCCACACGTACCGCCGTTCAGGACGTCCGACGCCGTACTTGAGTGTCACGTCGACCAGCCCCTCGTCGTTGAGGTACTCGAGATAGCGCCGCGCGCTGACACGCGAGGTGCCCACCTGCTCAGCCAGTTCCGCGGCCGATACGTCTCCGGCGCCGGCGCGCAGCGCCTTCTCCACCAGCTGGAGCGTCTCCGCGCTGCAGCCCTTCGGCAGCGGCCGGTCCGCACGTTCCAGCCCAAAGACGCGGTTGACGTCCGACTGCTCCGCCACGTCCTTGGACGAGTCGAGGCTTCGGTAAGTATTGCGGTAGTGCTCCAGCCGCTCCTGCAGGTCCGTCTGCGAGAACGGCTTGATGAGGTAGTGCACGATCCCGCCGCGGAGCGCCTTCCGCACGGTCTCCACCTCGCGCGCAGCACTGATCACCAGCACGTCCAGCTCGGGCGCCACGTCGCGCAGCTGGTGCATCAGGTCCAGGCCGTTTACGTCCGGCAGGTGGATGTCCAGCAGCACCAGGTCCGGCTGTAGCCGTGCGGTCTCGAGCACCGCCTGCGCGCCCGTGTGCGCGACCCCGACGACGGCGAATCCCGGCGTGCGCTGGATAAAGCCGGCGTGGACTTTGGCCACCATGAAGTCGTCGTCGACGATCAGTACGTTGATCAAGGCTGCTCCTCTTTATGCCTCAGCGGTTTTGCGCGTCAGCAGTGCCGTAAATACCGCGCCGTGGTCGTTCCGGACGGTGAGCCGCCCGCCGCGGCGCTGGCAGACCACCCTGGCGAGGGCCAAGCCATAGCCGCGGCCGCCGTCGGGCGAATTCTTGGTACTGAATCCCTGCCGGAAAATGTCGTCCATGACCTCCACCGGGACCCCCGGTCCCGAGTCCCGCACGTCAACCCGCACGCCGCCGTCGTTCTCTCCGATGAGTACCTCGACCTTGGCTGCGGAGGTGTTGGTGACGGCGTCCAGGGCGTTGTCCACCAGGTTGCCCACCACGGTGGTCAGGTCACGGGACAGTTCCTCATCCACCTTGCCCAGCCGGGACTCATCGGCGAGCTGCAGGGACACCCCGCGCTCGGCGGCGAGGCTCGACTTGGCAATGAACAGCGCGGCCAGGGCGGGATCCTCGATCCGGCTGGTCACGTCGTCGTTCAGGCGGGTCCGGTTCGACGTCGTGCCGTTGACGAACTGGACGACGGCGTCATACTCGCCGATCTGGATCAGGCCGGAGATGGTGTGCAGCTGGTTGGCGAACTCGTGTGCCTGCGCCCGGAGGGTGTCGGTGGCCGTCCGCGTCGTGCCCAGCTCGCGTTCAAGGGACGCCAGCTCCGTCCTGTCCCGCAGGGTGGTGACGGAGCCGATCACGCGCCCGTGCGAGCGGATCGGCACCCGGTTCAGCACCACCAGCTTCTCGCCCACCAGGACCAGCCGGTCCGGGCCGGGCTGGTCCTCGGTGAGGACCTCGCGGAGCATTGGCGGCACCGCAAGGCTCCCGAGATCCTTGCCCACGCAGTCGTGCGGCAGGTTCAGCAGGCTCCGCGCGCTGTCGTTGGCCACCGTAATCCGCTGTTGGGGGTCCAGCGCCACCACGCCTTCCTTGAGCCCGTGCAGCATCGCCTCCCGGTTCTCCACGAGGCCGGTGATCTCGTCAGGCTCCATGCCCAACGTCTGGCGTTTGACGCGGCGGGCCAGCAGGAGCGAACCGGCCACGCCCAGGACGCTCGCCACACCCAGATAGGTCAACAGGTTGGGGACCGCATCGCCCAGCCGCTCCAGCACGGACGGAAAGTTCCTGCCCACCACGGCCACGCCCACCATCTTCCCGGCGTCGTCCAGCACCGGGACGTGGGCCACAACGGCTTCGCCGGTTCCGGTGCCGACCACCCCGGTCCACGCCCGCCCGGACATTACCGCGCTGTCACCGAGTTCCAGCTGGCGGCTCTCCTGGGACGGATCCGACGACGTCACCACCGTCCGGTCGGCCCGGGCCAGCGCCACCTGGGAGGACCCCGAAATCGTGCGCACCGCTTCGGATACGGAGGGGAGCACGGAGTTGCCCTGGGGCTGGGCATCCGGCAGCAGGCTCCGCACTGCCGGGTTCGCCGCCAGCGTCTCCGCGGCTGATAGGGCCCGGCGGCCCTCGACGCGTTCAAACGCTGCCGCGGACTGGGCCAGCGAGATCGCCACCACGGCCACCAGCACGGCCAGTACGATCAGGAGCTGCAGCCGAAGATACTGCCCCGCAAGGGACATTCCTCGCCGTCGAGTCATGTGCTGCTGTTCTTCCTGTGGGTCCGTGGGTGGGGTGAACTATACCTGACACGGTACCGGGCCCGGCGCTCGGTTTGCCGCCCCGTTGGAGCGCGGAAACGTGAACGAAATGAACTTAACTTTCTCTGCTTACACAAGAGTGAGCCCCGTCACGCGTGGCCCTAGCATCGGAACACCCCGATCAAACGGACCAAAACGAGAAGAGGAACAACATGCGCGGAATGAGCGCACTGCGCGTGGCCGCAGTAGCCGCAGGCATCGCCCTGATGGCGTCCGGCTGCGGAGCTACCGGTAAGACTGCCGCCGGCCCCTCCACGAGCGGAGCCAGCGTCGCACCCCTCACCGGGCTGCGGATCATGGTGCCGAACACCGCCGGCGGCGGCTACGACACCACCGCCCGGGCGGCGGCGAAGGTTCTCGACGACGAGAAGCTTGCCCCGAACACCGAAGTCTTCAACCTGGCCGGCGCCGGCGGCACGGTGGGCCTGGCGCGCGTCGTGAACGAAAAGGGCAACGGCGACCTGGCCATGCTCATGGGCCTGGGCGTCGTCGGCGCCAGCTACACCAACAAGTCCGAGTCGAAGCTGACCGACACCACCCCGCTGGCCCGCCTCATCGAAGAGCCCGGCGCCATCATGGTGTCCAAGGATTCCCCGTACAAGACCATCGACGATCTGGTGGCCGCCTGGAAGAAGGACCCGTCCAAGGTCAGCGTCGGCGGCGGCTCCTCGCCGGGCGGCCCGGACCACCTCCTGCCCATGCAGCTCGCAGGCGCGGTTGGCATCGACGCCACCAAGGTCAACTTCGTTTCCTACGACGGCGGCGGCGACCTGCTCCCGGCAATCATCGGCAACAAGCTGGGCTTCGCGGCTTCCGGCGCCGGTGAATACCTGCAGCAGATCAAGTCCGGAGATGTCCGCGTCCTCGCCACGAGCGGCGAGAAGCGGTTGGAAGGCGTGGACGCCCCCACCCTCAAGGAATCAGGCATCGACCTGGTCTTCAGCAACTGGCGCGGCATCGTGGCCCCTCCCGGCATCAGCGACGCCGACCGCGACGCCCTGATCGCCACGCTGTCAAAGATGCACGAGTCGGCCGCCTGGAAGGAAGCCTTGAAGACGCACAGCTGGACCGACGCCTTCATCACGGGCGACGAGTTCAAGTCCTTCCTTACCGACCAGGACAAGCGCGTTGCCGACGTCCTGACGAAGCTCGGCCTGGCGTGACCTCTCTGTCCACCCGCCTTAAAGGCCGCTCCGAGCTGGGCGTTGCAGCCCTGCTCGGGGCGGTCGGCGCCCTGGTCCTCCTGGACGCAGCGCGCCTGGTTGTGCCCTACTCCCAGTCAGACCCGGTGGGCCCCAAGACACTGCCCATCATCGTGGGAGCTCTCCTGCTGGTCTGCGCAGTGATGCTGGCAGTGAATGTCTTGCGCGGCGGACGCGGTGAGGCCGAGGCCGGCGAGGACGTCGACCTGACCCACCCCGCCGATTGGAAGACCGTCCTCCCACTGGCCGGCGCGTTCATCGCCAACATCCTGCTCATCGACTGGGCCGGGTGGGTCATCTCCGGAACGGTGCTCTTCTGGGGCAGCGTCTGGGCCCTCGGAAGCCGCCACTACGTCCGCGACGGACTGATTTCCCTGGCGCTGTCCCTGCTGACCTTCTACGGCTTCTACCTCGGCCTTGGCATCGCACTTCCCGCCGGGCTCCTTGAAGGGATTCTCTAGATGGACATCTGGTCCTCACTCATGGACGGGTTCGCGACGGCGCTGACCCCCATGAACCTCCTGTACGCCTTCATCGGCGTCCTGCTGGGCACCGCCGTCGGTGTGCTGCCCGGCATCGGCCCGGCCATGACCGTGGCCCTGCTACTTCCCGTGACAACCGTCCTGGAACCCACCAGCGCATTCATCATGTTCGCGGGCATCTACTACGGCGGCATGTACGGCGGTTCGACGACGTCGATCCTGCTCAACACTCCCGGCGAATCGTCCTCGGTGATCACGGCCATTGAAGGCAACAAGATGGCCAAGGCGGGCAAAGCCGCCCAGGCCCTCGCGACGGCGGCCATCGGCTCGTTCGTGGCCGGCACCATCGGCACCACCCTCTTGGTGGTCTTCGCGCCGATCGTCGTCCAGTTCGCCGTCAGCCTCGGTTCACCGAGCTACTTCGCCATCATGATGCTCGCACTGCTGGCAGTCACCGCGGTCCTGGGCGCCTCACGGCTGCGCGGCTTTGCTTCCCTCGGCCTCGGCCTGGCCATCGGCCTGGTGGGCATCGACTCCGTGACAGGCCAGCGTCGCCTGACCTTCGGCCAGCCCCTGCTGGCTGACGGCCTCGACGTCGTCGTTGTCGCGGTGGCGATTTTCGCCGTCGGTGAAGCCCTCTGGGTCGCGGCGCACCTGCGCCGCACACCGCTGCAGATCATCCCGGTCGGCCGGCCCTGGATGGGCAAGCAGGACTGGAAGCGGTCCTGGAAGCCGTGGCTGCGCGGCACCGCCTTCGGATTCCCTTTCGGCGCGCTGCCTGCCGGCGGCGCCGAGATCCCCACGTTCCTCTCCTACGTCACGGAGAAGCGGCTCTCCAAGCACCCTGAGGAGTTCGGCAAGGGCGCCATCGAAGGCGTTGCCGGGCCCGAGGCTGCCAACAACGCCGCCGCCGCCGGCACGCTGACCCCGATGCTGGCCCTGGGCCTGCCGACGAACGCGACGGCCGCCGTGATGCTGGCCGCGTTCGTGCAGTTCGGCATCCAGCCCGGTCCGCTGCTGTTCCAGAACGAAGGTCCCCTGGTGTGGGCGCTGATCGCCAGCCTCTTCATCGGCAACACGCTGCTCCTGCTGGTCAACCTGCCGTTGGCACCACTGTGGGCCAAGCTGCTCCGCCTGCCGCGCCCCTACCTGTACGCCGGCATCCTGTTCTTCGCCACGCTGGGCGCCTACGCAGTGAATCTGCAGGCCTTCGACCTGGCGATCCTGCTGGTCCTTGGCGCGCTCGGCTTCATGATGCGCCGCTACGGCCTGCCCGTCCTGCCGCTGATCCTCGGCCTCATCCTCGGGCCGCGCGCCGAAGGCCAGCTTCGGAAGACCCTGCAGCTGAGCGCGGGCGACGTGTCCGGCCTCTGGAGCGAGCCGATCGCCGTCGTCGTCTACATCATCATTGCTGTTGTCCTGGCCTGGCCGCTCCTGGCCAAGCTCTGGCGCCGTCTGCGGCCGCAGCCCGCCTCGGCTGAGGGACACGCGGCTGAGGGACACGCGGCTGAGGGACACGCGGTTGAGGAACGCTCGGTCGCGGAAGCCGAAGCCGGATCCTATCTTTCGCCCGCTGTTGAGGCACCTGCTGCTGTGCGATCTGCTGCCGAGCGACCTGCTGATGCCGGCCGCCGCCGGGCGGACGCCAACCGGGCCACCCACGCCAACCACGGACAGGAGAACGAGTGAGCATTATCGTCGGCTACGTCCCCACGGCCGAGGGGACCGCGGCTCTGGACCGGGCCATCACCGAGGCGCACAAGAACCAAATGCGGCTGGTCATCATCAACTCGTCGCGGGGAGACGCCATCGTGGACAAGCGGTACGCCCAGGCCGCGGACATCAACGAGGTGACCGAACGTCTGGAGCGGGAAGGGATTGAGCATCTGGTGCTGCAGCCGGTCCGCGGCAACGACGCGGCCAACGAGGTGCTTGATGCCGCGGAGAAATACCGGGCTGAACTTATCGTGATCGGCCTCCGAAAGCGGACCCCGGTAGGGAAGCTGATCATGGGCAGCACGGCCCAGCAGATTTTGCTGGAGGCATCCTGCCCGGTGCTGGCCGTGAAAGCCAGCTAGGCCCACCCCGGCAGGCAATACTCGGCTAGCCTCAGGAGGTAGGGGCCCGCTCCGGCGGGTTCCTACCTCCTTGGTTTAAGCGCAGGTTTCATTGAGCGCAGGTCTTATTTCACGGCAGAAGGACAGCATGCAGCAGCTCGCGATTCTCGACGATTACCAAGGCGTGGCCCACAACTTCGCCGACTGGAGCTCCCTCGAACAGCGTGGCGTCGCCGTCACCGTGTTCAACCGGCACCTCGCCGCGGAAGCGGAGATTGTGGAAGCGCTGCAGGATGCCAGCATCATCATTGCCATGCGCGAGAGGACGCCGTTTCCCGGAAGCGTCCTCGAAAAGCTGCCGGGGCTAAAGCTGCTGGTCACCACCGGCGCCGCCAATGCCTCGATCGATGTGGCAGCGGCATCACGGCTGGGGATCACCGTCTGCGGAACGGGCGGCTCGCCCACGGCCGCGCCCGAACTGACGTGGGCGCTGCTGCTGGCATTTGCCCGCAACCTGACGCAGGAGGAGACCGCGCTTCGCGACGGACGGTGGCAGACCGGCGTCGGCTTCGAGCTGTCCGGCAAGACCCTCGGGATTGTGGGGCTCGGGAAGATTGGTAAGCGGATGGCAGGCTACGGCCGGGCCTTCGGTATGGAGGTGCTGGCCTGGAGCCAGAACCTGACCGAGGAGGCGGCAGCGGCGAGCGGTGCCCGGAAGGTGGACAAAGAAGAACTGTTCCGCGAGTCCGACGTCGTGTCCCTGCATTTGCGGCTGTCGCCGCGTTCGGCGGGAATAGTCGGGGAACGAGAACTGCGGCTGCTGGGCCCGGACGGCGTGCTGGTGAACACCGCCCGAGGTCCCCTGGTGGACCAGCAGGCGCTGGTCGCGGCGCTGCATGAGGGCGGGATCCGCGGGGCGGCCCTGGACGTGTTCGATCAGGAACCGCTGCCAGCCGGCCATCCGCTCCTCGACGCCCCGAGGACCCTGCTGGCTCCGCATCTGGGATACGTGACCGATGCCAGTTACCGCGCGTTCTTCGGCGGCGCGCTGGAGGACGTCACGGCCTGGCTGGACGGCGCGCCGATCCGGGTGCTCACGCCATAGGCCACTGCCGCCGCCATGGACATGAGCCGCTATTCCGCGGCGGGCACCCGCGGAATAGAGTCGGCGGAATAGAGGCAGACACTAAGCGGCCGTGGGCCAAGACCAGTTAGGCCAGGGATCCAAAGGCAGTGGTGGATCCAGGTCGTCGGGTCTGTCCGGCGGCCCCACCCAGTCCTCCGGCTCCGGCCCGTCCTCCGGCTCCGGCCAATCCTCCGACTCCCGTCTCTCCTGGCCAGGTGCTGGTCCGGGCCAGTCTTGGCCGTGCGGCAGTTCATGCCATTCCTGCCCAGGCGGCAGATCCTGCCAATCCAGACCTGATGGCGGTTCCCGCCGGTCTTGGCTGGGCGGTGGTTCTGGCCAGGTGGGTGGTTCCCAGTCCTGGTACTCGGCCTTGTAGGTCCGTCCCATGGGTGAGATCCAGCCCGGTGGGGTGTCGCGGGTGGCGCCGGCTGGTTGCCAGGCCGTGTTGTGTTTGAGTTTGTGGTGTTTGGGGCAGGGTTGGCCGAGGTTGGCGACGCCGGTGCCGCCGCCGTCGGCCCAGGCGAGGATGTGGTCGGCGTCGTTGTCCAGGGAGTGGTTGTTGCAGCTGGGGAATGTGCACTTGGCGTCGCGGAGCCGCAACCACTGGCGCATCGGTTTGGTCAGCCGGTAGCTGGTGCGGCCGATCTCCAGCGGTGCCCCGTCGCGCGGGTCAACAAGCACCCGGTGGAAAGAGGTGGCGCCCTCGGCGACGAGCCGGCGGGCCATCGACGGCGGGATCGGCCCGTACCCATCCAGTGTGGCCGGTTCCTCGGACAGGCCAAGCAGGGAGAACACCGGCACCGTGACCAGGACCTGCGCCCCAGGTGACGGCACATCACCGGCCCAACCAGGAGCGCCCGGAATAGCGTCTGCGGCACCGGCCCGCGCAGAGCCTGCGGCACCGGCCCGCTCGCATCCTGCGGGCGGGATTTCGGTGGGCGGGGGATCTGTGGGAAGCGGCTTACCGTGCAGCGCAGCGTCCGGGGGCCGATCATCCACGGGCAGGGGCCTTGCCGGCAGGGAACCTGTCGACAGGAGATCTGCGGGAACGAATTCTGTGGGCGGGTCATCGTTCGCGCCGCCCACTGCCGGTGCCGGGCCGAGCAACCAGCCGGCGAACGCATCGACGCGGAGCTGGGTCAGGGTCCGGGTTTCGGCCGGGCCTTGCAGGGCGCGGGCGGCGGCGGTGGCGCGGTTCCAGATCCCGGCTGCCTGGTCGGCCGGCAGATAGGCCGACAGCCACGCCATGCCGTCCCGGTCCGGGGCATACTCCAGCCGCCGGTCCTCCACACACCGGTGGTGGCGTTTTTCGATGCTGACCGGGTGATGCCGTTCCCGCCAATACCGGGCCTTCGCCCGGAACCTTGCCGGCGTCAGCTCCCCCGCCGGGCAACCCCGGGCCGGGTTTGGTGCGTCCGGGTCCAGGAAATGCGCCTCAAACGCCGCCGCAGCAGCCGGCCCCAGCCCCTCGGTCTCGTCACACATGATCCGCCCGTGCTGCCAGGAGAGGGTTCCCGACCCGAGCGCGGCAAGAGTCAGCGGCAGATCCCTGGTGAGTTTGGCGGATTCGTCCAGCAAGCGTGCCGCCGCCCCCTCGCTCACGCTCAGCGCGCACGCGACCTCAGCGGTCACCGACATCTCCAACGCGTCCCGCTCCGACACGGACGCCCCAGGGGCCGCCAACGCCGCCGCGGCAGCAGCGAAACCAGCCGCGGCCTGGACCTTCAACGCAGCCACCCGGGCCTCCAGCCTGGCCGTCCCGGCCAGCACATCCAGCCACGCATCCGCCTCATCCCGCAACGGATCACCAGCGGTCAAACCCCCAGAACCGGTCACCGCCACAGAACCGGCCTCGGCGCCGGCAGCCTCACGGACAAAACGAGCCAGCACAGCAACAGAGGACTCCACGCCCTCCACCGTCTGCACCGCTGCCGTCGCATCCATACCCACAGCATGACAGGGGGCTACGACAATTTAAGGATGGAAAGTACACCCCAAGGGGACCACATCGAAAAGTTTTTTTAGACCGCGTGAGAACGAAAACCAGGTGACCGCTCAGGGCGCTCCCAGCACTCAGAACGCCCTGAGCTGCGACTTACTTGGGGTCAGTTTCCGGAGCCGTCGAGCGTGACGGTGCCGGCATCGCCGTCGACCTTAACTTGCTGCCCACTGGACACCCGCTGGGTGGCCACGCCCGTTCCCAGGACGGCAGGGATGCCGTACTCCCGTGCGACGATCGAACTGTGGCTCAGCGGCCCGCCAACGTCCGTGACGACGGCGGAGGCCATCGCAAACAGCGGCGTCCAGGCGGGGGTGGTCATGCGCGCCACCAGCACCTCGCCGGGCCGCATGCTGGCGAAGTCGTCGGGGCCGTGCAGCAGCCGGGCCGGCGCGCTCACCTGCCCCGAGCTCGCGCCGACGCCGGTGATGACATCTCCGGCCTGCTGCACCGACCGCGCGGGCATCATGCTGCCGAACGCCCGTTCCATCCACCGGCTTTCCGGCAGCAGCTGCGGGGCCGCGGCTTTTCGCTGGCCCCGCCACAGCATCTTGCGCTGCTCAACGGCTTCCGCCCGCACGGGCCGGTCCGTACCGGTGATGGCCGCGCCGGGCGTGGCAAGCCCGAAGTCGATGGCGTTGCGGAGTTCATCGAGGCGGAGCCAGAAGATGTCGGACGGAGCCGCGACGACGCCCGAGGCCGTCAGCCGCTCCCCCAGTTCCAGCAGCATCCGCCGCATCAGCGGCCAGGCCAGTCCGACGTCGGCCAGCGCGTCCTCACGGACAGGCGCCGTTTTCTGTGCCCAGCGCAGCAGCCTGCGGAAGACGGCCCGACGGCGCGGCCCCAGCCTGGCGCTGATCAGCCGGGCCTGCTCCTCCCGCCGGTCGGCAGACCGCTGCTGACGCTCGTGCGGATCCTTGCCTTGCCCACGCACGAAGTACCTCAGGGTCTCAAGCAGTGCGGACGGGTCATCGGCCGGCACAGGGTTGACGAAATCAAGGTTGTAGACGGCATGCCCGTACCGGTCGAGGTGCCGCTGGAGGCGGGAACGCCACTCGTTCCACAGTTCCGGGTCCACACCTCCGTCCACTTCTCCGCCCGCGCCGGCGGGAGGCGTGCCGCTGCGGAGAGCTTCGGCGATGGCGGGTGCAGATCCTTCCGTGACCGCAGTAGCGAGCTGCGGCCGTTCGCGGGTCCACACGGCCAGGTCGTACAGGGACTTCTCCGCGCGGATGGGTTCGCTGTCGTAGCCGAGGAGGAAGACCTCCGCCGAGGGGTCACCGGGCCGGCGGACGAGTTTGTCGTAGTAGCTCCGGAGCATGATCTCGCTGGTGGCGGCGATGGGGATGATGGACTGGACCGCGGTGTAGTACGCGGCGCCGGCGTCGAGCAACGCCGAAATGCCCTCCAGCAGTTCGGCGGCCGGGCGGTCCGCCGGCGGTCTAGCCGCCCAGAACTTCACAAGCCCGCGGTACTTCGGGTGCGAGTGGTCGCGCCAGCCCTTGATTCCCATGTGCGCCTTGCCCTGGGCGAGCGCGCGCATCGCCGTCAGCGACCTGCCCATGACCCGCCGCATTCCGGCGTTGTTGTAGTAGTAGTACGCGTAGCCGTTGACCGTGGGGAGTGAGACGTCCCCGGGCCGCACCACGCTCTTGCCGAATGCTTCGTTGAGCAGGGCGTTGAGCGACTTCACCACGGCGCCGTCGATGAGGTCGGCGAACAGGGGCGACAACGGGTCCGGCAACTGCTCAACGATGCTGGCCCGGAAATACATCCCGTTCGGATAGGGCAGCGGCCACTCGGTCGGGGCATCGGCCGTGGGTTCCGGCAGCGCGGTGATGGGGCGGGCCTGCAGGATGAAGAAGTCCCCTGCCGCCTGCGCCCATTCGATGTCCTGGGGCGACCCGAAGTGCTTCGCTACGGCTGTCCCCTGGCGGGCCAGCGCCGCCGCCGCGTCGTCGTCGAGCACGGGCTCCCGGCGTTTCTCTTCGGGCACAGCCTGCTCCCGGGTGCCCGTTCCGTCGTAGACCGTCATGACCTCCTTGTCCGCCGTCCGGCGCTGGTCCACGCGGCCAGTCGCAGCATCCACTACGAGATCGTCAGTGGTGACGGCCCCGCTGACAACGGACTCGCCCAGCCCCCAGGCAGCACTGATCACCACTTGGTCCCGCCGGCCGGTGGCGGGGTTGGCGGTGAACAGGACGCCGGCCGCCTCGGCGTCGACCATCTCCTGGACGACCACGGCGAGGCGCACGGTGGCCGCGTCCAAGCCGTTCCGTGAGCGGTATGCCATTGCGCGCGCATTCCACAGTGACGCCCAGCAGTCGACGACGGCGGCGACGACGGCATCGGGCCCGGAGACGTTGAGATAGGTGTCCTGCTGGCCGGCGAAGCTGGCAGAGGCGAGGTCTTCCGCGGTGGCTGAGGAGCGCACCGCCACGAGCGCTGCCGCATCCTCACCGACCGCCGCGGCCTGTTGTCCCAGGCGCCCGTAGGCAGCACGGAGTTCCCCGCCGATCTCCTCGGGTATCGTGCTCTCGGCGAAGAGGGCGCGGATCTGCCCGGCGGCGGCGTCATAGTCTTCGTTCGAGGCACCGGCGGGTACGGCGGCGAGCTCAAGAATGCGGCCAGCGATCCCATTGGCGTTGACGAAGTCCTGGTAGGCCGCCGTGGTGAGTACGAAGCCCGGCGGCACCGGGAAACCGGCCCGGGCCAGTTCGCCGAGATTGGCGCCCTTGCCGCCTGCCTCGTCCAGATCGCTGCGTCCCAGCTGGTCAAAGTCCTTGATGTAGGTCATGACCCTGCGTCCCTTCTGCCCGGGAGCCGGGACCGCGGCATTGCGGCTGATAACCCCGTTCGGCACTGCACCCTATTTTGGCACTGCACCCGATTCTGGCAATGGGGAACACCGCACGGGCAATGGCGTCCCGGGGTGGCTGACGGCGTCTGGCTGGACCGGGCGGCTGGATGCGGTTGGTTAGACGCGCCTGGCTAGCGGTCGCCGCGCGGCCGCCATACCACCACCGCCTGCGAACGGGGCCGGGGCCGCTGGCCGCGCTCCAGGCTCACCACGTCGCCGGCGGTGCCGGCGGCAAAGATCCGGGACTCCAACGGCTCACGGCGGCGGGCCAGTTCCGCCGTCAGTTCGTTCACCCGGTGCTGCAGGGCAGCAACCTGGTTTTCGAGCTCCAGGATGCGCTTGATCCCCTCAAGCGAAACGCCCTCGTGGGACAGCCGCTGCACCTCGCGCAGCCGGTTCACGTCCCGCTGGGAGTAGCGGCGGGACTTGCCTGGCGCCCGGCTGGGCGAAACGATGCCCAGCCGGTCGTACTGGCGGAGTGTCTGCGGGTGCATGTCGGCGAGCTCGGCGGCCACCGAGATGACGAAGATCGGCTGATCGAAATTAATTTCCACGCCGGCACCCGCCCTTAAAGCCGGGCCTTGGCTGCCAGGCCCTGGCGGACATCCGCGCCGGCGGTGGCGGCTGCAAATGCTTTCACGGCCTCCTCGGCTTCCTTGCTCAGGTTCTGCGGAACAGCGACGTCGATAGTCACCAGCAGGTCGCCGGTGGCCTTGGGCGTCTTCACGCCGCGGCCCTTGACCCGGAGGGTACGCCCCGACGGGGTGCCAGCGGGAACGCGGACCCGGACGTGTTCCCCGTCGATCGTGGGAACCTCGATGTCGGCGCCCAAAGCAGCCTCCGGGAAGCTGACGGGTACGTGGATCCGGAGGTTGTCGCCGTCGCGCGTGTAAAAATCATGGGGCTTGACGTTGACGGTGACCAGAAGGTCGCCGTTGCCCGCCGGGCCATACTGACCCTTGCCCCGGACGCGCACCTTCTGGCCGTCCTTGATGCCCGCAGGCACCCTGACGTCAATGACTTCACCGTCCGGTTCACGCAGCCCGATGGTGGTGCCGCGGATGGACCCGGCGAAGGAGATGCTGGTGCTCGCCGTTCGGTCGGCGCCCTTCTGCGGGGCTCGCTGGAACCCGGCCGGTCCGCCACCGAAGCCGCCGCCGAACAGGTCGGCGAACTCGGGCGGAACGCCGCCAGCGGTGCTGAACCCGCCGGAGTGCCGGCCGCCGCCACCCGTGAACAAGCCGCCGAAGAGGTCCTCGAAGCCGCCGTTCGCGGTGCTTCCCGCGCCGTGCGGGGCAAAGCGGGCGCCGCCGCCCATGGCGCGGATGGCGTCATACTGCTGCCGCTCATCGGGATCGGACAACACAGAATACGCTTCGGAGATGTCCTTGAACTTCTTCTCCGCAGCAGTATCCCCGGAGTTCGTATCAGGATGGTACTTCCGGGCGAGCTTCCGGTAAGCCTTCTTAATGTCAGCGTCGGAAGCGTCCTTGGCAACACCAAGGATCTTGTAAAAGTCCTTGTCCACCCAGTCCTGGCTAGCCAATGGCGTTTCCTTTCAAATCTCTGTGCCGAGATGGCAGTCCGCGGCAATGTTCTTGCGAATCACTGCCGCGGACTGCCATCTCGATGGGGTAATGCTACGCAGGAACCGCGACGATGACCTGTGCTGCCCGGAGGACTCGTTCGCCTGACTTGTAGCCGGAGCGGAGCACCTGGCTGACGGTGTCAACCTCGATGTCGTCGCCGGGCTGCTGGATGAGGGCCTCGTGGATGGTGGGGTCGAACTCCACGCCGGTCTCATCGATGCGGGTCAGGCCGTAGGTCTTCAGCGCGTTCTCCAGCTTGGTGGCGATCGCGGCGAACGGGCCGTCCGCGAGGTCACCGTGCTGGCGGGCGGCGTCGACGTCGTCCAGCACCGGGAGCAGGGAGTTCAGGACGCCGATGACGGCCATCTCCCCTGCCACGGCGCGGTCGCGTTCGACCCGCTTGCGGTAGTTGACGTACTCGGCCTGGAGGCGGAGCAGGTCGTTCTTCAGCTCCGCCGCCACGGCGGCCTCGGTACCCTGCGCCACGGACTCCTCGGCGGGGACCTCAACCTGGTTGAGGATTTCCTCAGCCTGGGCGAGGGCGTCGCCGTCGGAATCCGCTTCCGACGGCGACTGGCCGCCCTCCGGGTGCCGGGCCTCACCGGTTACCGGGTCCACCTTGCGGTGGTCCCGGATGACCGGCTCGTCGCGCTTGCTGCTCTGGTCTCGGGAAGAGTTGTGCTCTTCTTCGTTACCGTGGTGCGGCATGGTTACTTCTTCTCTTCTTCGTCGACGATCTCGGCGTCAACGATGTCCTCGTCAGCCTTGCTCTCGCCCGCGGCAGCGCCTTCGGCACCTGCGGCGCCCGTGGCGCCGTCCGGGGAACCGGCCTGGGCGTAGATGGCCTCGCCGAGCTTGGTCTGGGAAGCCTGCAGCTTCTCAAACGCGGTCTTGACGGCGGCGTCGTCGGTGCCTTCGAGCGCCTTCTTGAGGGCGTCGACGTCGGCCTGGACCTCGGTCTTGACTTCTTCCGGCAGCTTGTCGCTGTTGTCGGCGATCAGCTTGTCCACGGAGTAGGCGAGCTGCTCGGCGGTGTTGCGGGTGTCGGTGGCCTCGCGGCGTGCCTTGTCCTCTGCTGCGTGCTCCTCGGCGTCCTTGACCATGCGGTCGATGTCTTCCTTGGAGAGCGCGGTGCCGCCGGTGATGGTCATCGACTGTTCCTTGCCGGTGCCCTTGTCCTTCGCGGAGACGTGCACGATGCCGTTGGCGTCGATGTCGAAGGTGACCTCGACCTGCGGGACGCCGCGCGGGGCCGGCGCGATGCCGGTCAGTTCGAACGTGCCCAGCGGCTTGTTGTCGCGGGTGAACTCACGCTCGCCCTGGAAGACCTGGATGGCCACGGACGGCTGGTTGTCGTCAGCAGTGGTGAAGGTCTCGGACCGCTTGGTGGGGATCGCCGTGTTGCGCTCGATCAGGTGGGTCATGACGCCGCCCTTGGTTTCGATGCCCAGGGACAGCGGGGTGACGTCGATCAGCAGAACGTCCTTGCGCTCACCCTTCAGCACGCCGGCCTGCAGGGCAGCACCAACGGCCACTACCTCATCCGGGTTGACGCCCTTGTTGGGCTCCTTGCCGCCAGCCAGTTCCTTCACGAGGTCGGAGACGGCGGGCATGCGGGTGGAGCCACCGACCAGGACGATGTGGTCGATGTCGGAAAGCTTGATGCCGGCTTCCTTGATGACGTCGTGGAACGGCTTCTTGGTGCGCTCGAGCAGGTCCTTGGTCAGGTCCTGGAACTTGGCGCGGGTCAGCTGCTCGTCCAGGTGGACCGGACCGTCCGGGGTGACGGAGAGGTACTGGAGCGAGACGTTGGTGCTGGTGGAGGAGGAGAGTTCCTTCTTGGCCTGCTCGGCAGCTTCACGGAGTCGCTGCAGGGCGATCTTGTCCTTGGACAGGTCGATGCCCTTGACCTTGAGCTGGTTCAGCAGGTACTCAACGACGCGGTTGTCCCAGTCGTCGCCGCCGAGGCGGTTGTCACCGGCGGTGGCGCGGACCTGGATGGTGGAGAAGTCGTCCTCGTCCTTGCCGACTTCCAGCAGGGAGACGTCGAAGGTGCCGCCACCGAGGTCGAAGACCAGGATGAGCTCGTCTTCCTTACCCTTGTCCAGGCCGTAGGCCAGGGCAGCTGCGGTGGGCTCGTTGACGATGCGCAGGACGTTCAGGCCGGCGATCTCGCCTGCTTCCTTGGTGGCCTGGCGCTCGGCGTCGTTGAAGTAGGCCGGAACGGTGATCACAGCGTCGGTGACCTTTTCGCCGAGGTAGGACTCGGCGTCGTTCTTCAGCTTCATCAGGACGCGGGCGGAGATTTCCTGGGCCGTGTACTTCTTGCCATCGATGTCGACCTTCCAGTCCGTGCCCATGTGGCGCTTGACGGAGGCGATGGTGCGCTCGATGTTGTTGACGGCCTGGCGCTTGGCGATTTCGCCGACCAGCACTTCGCCGGACTTGGAGAACGCAACGACCGACGGCGTGGTGCGGCCACCCTCGGCGTTGGCAATAACGGTGGGCTCGCCACCTTCGAGAACAGAGACGACGGAGTTGGTGGTTCCGAGGTCGATACCTACTGCACGTGACATGTGTTGCTTCCTTCTTTCCTTGGAAACTTGGGGTCGCCCACTTTCTTGAGCGGTCTGCACTCAACTTTACTCAGCGCGGAATTTAAGTCAATCCAAAGTTGAGCCAACTGCGCTCAACCTTGCGCCAAGTCCATCCCTTCCGGACGCATGGAACCCCAGATCCTCGGCGGATTTCCGCGGAGAACCTGGGATTCCGTGACTCAACGGGCGGCGGATTTCGCCCTGCGTGAACCTGCGCCTAACCTCAGGAGGAGGTGCCGTTGCCGTTACGCGGCGGGTTGACCTCGCCGCCGTTCGATCCATCCTTCAGTTTCCCGGCCGCACCGCCCTCGGGGGCAGTACCGGCAGCGCCGTAGTCACCCTCGGGGTATTCGCCTTCCTCATCACCGGGCAGTTCCTGGCCGACGGCCCCGGCCCGGCCGTAGTCGCCTTCCGGATATTCACCTTCCGCCCCCTGCACGGACGGCTCAACCACCCCCGCATCGCCGTAATCCCCCTCGGAATACCCGCCCTTGGGCTCCGTGGCGGATTCCTGCCCTGCCACGCCGGCGTCGCCGTAGTCCCCCTCCACGTACTGGCCGCTGTCCCCCTCGAGTGCCGGATTCCTGGAGCTGTTGTGCGTCTTGCCCGCGTTGCCGGACTCACTGTTTTCGGTCATCGCTTGATCACTCCTTCGAAAGGACTGGGCGCGCCGGGTCCGGGGCGCAGTGGCAGTCTACTCAGCCCGCGCGGGCGGCAACAGGGGCGGCATGGGGCCGGGCGGCCGGGCCCGGCCCCATGGGGCCGCGGCCGCGGGCCGGCTACAGCCCGGCGAGGTCCGCCAGCACGGCGACGTGGTGCTCGAACAGTTCGTCCGGCGCGGAAAAGGTGCCGGCACCGTACTGCCCGAACACCTCAAAACTAATGGCGCCAAAGAGTGAGGTCCAGACGAGGGTGCCGTGGGCCAGCAGGGCGTCCGGGACCTCCACGCCCAGCTCACGCCGGATTGCGTCAAGGTCGGCGGCCAGGGGTGCCGGAACCGCGGAAGGCCCGCGCTCGGCAAGGCGGCCGGCACGGTATGCGGCGTCCAGGATCCGCACCAGGCCGATGACCACCCTCGTGCCGGGTGCCGTGGTGCGCTCCGCCGGGGCCTGGTAGCCCGGCACCGGGCTGCCAAACAGGAGGCCATAGCGCGCCGGTTCGCGGAGGGCCCACCCACGGACAGCCCGGGCCAGGGCAGCGAACCGGGCTCTGGACTCTTCCGCGGGGACGGATTCGACGGCGGCATCCACCGCATCCCCCAGGTCGTTGTAGGCGTCCACGAGCAGGAGGGTCAACAGCTCGTCGCGGCTCCCGACGTACCGGTAGACGGCAGAGGAGACAACGCCCAGGTCGCGGGCAACGGCGCGCAGCGACAGGGCGGCGGCTCCATGCTGGGCCAGGTGCTGCCGGCCGAGCCGGACGATGTCGGCGATGGTCTGCGCCCGGGCACGTTCCCGCGGCGTGCGGAGTTCACCGCTGGCGGTCTCGGAGATGACAGGCATCCACCCAGCATGGCATGAATCAGAGCAGTGTCAACAAATGAGAGCAGTGCTCTTGACTTTGCTCCCTAACCGCAGCATCCTTATTTCGAGAGCAGTGCTCTCAAAGTCGGGCCGGCGAGGCCAGCCGCACTGCACGAAGGAGAAATTTCGATGTCAGATTTTTACGTGGTCACCGGCGCCGGCCCTGTGGGCTGGACGGTGGCAGAGCAACTGGCGGAGCGGGGCGAGCGGGTCCGGGTCCTCACCCGCTCGGGAAGCGGTCCCCGCCATCCAAACATCGAAAGGGTGAAGGCGGATGTCTCCACCCCGGGCCTGCTAACCACCGCATTCGACGGCGCGGCGGCGGTCTTCCACTGCACCCACGGTTCGTCCTACACTGCCGCGGCGTGGGAACGGGAGCTTCCGGCCGCCGAACAGGCGGTGTTGGCGGCGGCTGGCGAGGCGGGCGCCGTCGTCGTCTTTCCCGAAAGCCTTTACTCCTACAGCGATCCGGAGCGGGTGATGGCTGAAGGCAGCGCGCGGGAGGCGTCGGGCGGCAAACGCGGAATCCGCGCGGCGCTGCTGCGGGCGCGGGAGGCGAGCGCCACGGACACCGTCTCTGTGGTGGCGGGTGACTTCTTCGGTCCCCGCGTCCGGATGGCCCACGCCGGCGAGCGCATGGTGCCCGCCGTCCTCGCCCGCCGTCCGCTGCAGGTGGTGGGAAATGCGGATCAGCCGCATTCCTTCACCTACGTTCCCGATCTGGCCGCGGCTATGATCGGGGCCGCGGGGAAGCCCGGGCTGTGGAACCGGGTTCTGCACGCGCCCACCAACCCGCCGCTCACGCAGCGCCAGATCGCCCAGGCCTTTGCGGCCGCTGGCGGCGTGCCGCCCGCGAAGGTCCACCCGGTGCCGGGCTGGGTCCTGCGCACCCTGGGACTTTTCTCGGCCGACATGCGGGAGATCAGCGAAATGCTCTACCAGTTCGAGCGGCCGTTCGTGATGGACTCGGCGGCCAGCGAGGAACAGCTGGGCCTGCAACCGACTCCCCTGGGCGTGGCGGCCAAGGCGACGGTGGAGTGGTGGCGCTCGGAACTCACTGCCGGTCCAGGGCGGGCGACGGCGGGAATCCCGGCCGGGACCTAGCGGACCGCAGCTTCCGCCGCCACGTCCACTCTGCCGGCTTCCTGCGCATCCCGCCCGGCGAGCTTGCCGGGCCACCAGATGCGCCGGCCCAGGTCGTAGGCCAGGGCGGGAACCAGGAGCGAGCGCACCAGGACCGTGTCCAGCAGCACCCCGAAGGCCACGATGAAGGCCAGCTGCACGAGGAACATGATGGGGATGACGCCCAAGGCCGCAAAGGTGGCGGCCAGGACCACTCCGGCCGATGTGATCACCCCGCCGGTGACACCCAGTCCGCGCAGGATCCCGGGCCGCGTACCGTGCTTCAGCGACTCCTCGCGGACCCGGCTCATGAGGAAGATGTTGTAGTCCACGCCGAGCGCCACCAGGAACACGAAGCCGAACAGCGGCACGGTGGCGTCGGCTCCGGGAAAGCCCAGGATGTTGCTGAACACGAGGGCGGAAACGCCCATGGCGGCCGCGTAGGAAAGAACCACCGAGGCAACAAGCAGGACGGGCGCCAGGACGGACCGCAGCAGCACCATGAGGATGAGCAGAATGACGGCGAGGACCACCGGGATGATCGTGGCGAGGTCCCGCTGCGCCGTGGTGTTGGTGTCCAGCGCGGTGGCGGTCACCCCGCCGACCAGGGCATCGGGGTCCACACGTTTGACGCTCTCCCGCATCGCTGCGACGGCGTTCTCCGCCGCGTCGGAGTCGGCGGCGTAGTCGAGGGTGGCGTTGAGGAGCACCCTGCCGTCGCGCATGGCCGGACCGGAGGGCGTTCCCGGGCCGGCAGGGGTTCCCGGGGTTCCTGTGATGGGCACGCTGCCCTCGGCCAGAAGGTAGGCGGCGCCCACGCCGTCGGTGGCCTTGACAGTTTCCAGGACGTCCCCGTCTTTCCCCTGGCTTGCCACGATCACCACGGGACTTCCGCTGCCGGCGTCGAAATGGCGTGCGAGCGCATCCTGCCCGTCGACGGCGTTGGAAGCACTGAGGATGACGGCGGTTTGCGGCACACCGTTGGCTTTCAGTTGCAGGATCCCGGCCGACGCCACCACCAGCAGAAGCGCGGACGCCACCCACACCGTGCGGGGACGCCGGGACACCAGCGTTCCGACGGCGCGCCACAGCCCGCGCTGACCCTCCAGTCCCGTGTCCAGTTCCGGCTCTCGCGACTCTTCGGGCAGGAGCCTGGGCCGGAACGGCCAGAACGCGGCGCGCCCCAGGAGCGCCGCGAAGGCCGGGAGCAGAGTGAGCGCAGCGAACAGGGAGCAGACGATGCCCGCAGCAGCCACCGGGCCCAGCGCCTTGTTGGAATTGAGGTCGGAAAACAGCAGGCACAGCAGCGCGATGGCAACCGTGGCACCCGACGCCAGGATCGGCGCGAACGACGCCCGCCAGGCGGTGAGCGCGGCGGCGGTGCGGTTGGCCGTGTGCCCGAGCGCCTCACGGAACCGGGCCACGTAGAGCAGGGCGTAGTCGGTGGCTGCGCCGATCACCAGGATGGAGAGGATGCCCTGGCTCTGGCCGTTGAGCTGGATCCAGCCCGCCTTGGCCATCCCGAACACCAGCAGAATGGCGGCGCACAGCGCAAACACCGAGGTCAGCAGCACGGCGAAGGGCAGGAGCAGGGACCGGTAGACAACCAGCAGGATGACAAACACCGCCGCCAGCGCCACGAGCAGCAGGATGCCGTCGATGCCTGCGAAGGCCCCCGTGAGGTCGGCCGCGAGCCCGGCCGGTCCGGTGACGAACGTCTGTGTGCCGTCCGGGGCAGCCGCCCCGACCTCGCTACGAAGGTCCTCCACGGCGGCCGCCGGTTCCGCTGCCGCAACGGACACGATGTACTGCACAGCCTGCCGGTCCTGCGACGGCACCGGCCCCACCACCGCGCTGCCCAACCGCAGGTCCTCCAGCTTGGCTTTCAGGGCTGCCGCCGTGCCCAGTTGCGCAGGCGTAAGGGCGCTGGCGCTTTCAATTACGACGACGGCGGGAACCTCGCCGGAGTCCTGGAACTTTTGCTGCCACTCGCGGGCCTCGGTTGCCTCGGCACCGGCGGGAAGGAAGGACGCCTGGTCATTCGACGAGACCTCATCCAGCCTGCCGAACGTGGGTCCGCCGGTTCCGGCAATGGCAACCCAGCCGACGACGAGGACCAGGGGGATAAGCCAGCGGAGCCAGAACGGGGGGCTCGGAGTGCGGGCTGCCTGGTTCATGGGGAAGACCTCCTGGGCGTGTCGGCCACTGGGGCCGCCGTCGATGATTGTTCCAGCATAAACTATCTCTACGATGGAGATATATAGACCCTTCCGCGGAGTGCAAATGCCGTGGCTGTAAACTCCGGAAGGCAACACCGAGGAGAAGAGGAGGCGGAGGTGGCCAAGAAACCCGACAGCACGTCCGATGGCGCGGCCCCCTCAGCCCCGGGCAGGCAGCACCCCCTGGTTCGGCTCCTTCAGGAGTTCACTCTGGAGGCCAACCGCTACGTCGACTCTGCGGGCGGCCGGAACGACATGCACCGGACCGACCTCAACGCCCTCGCCGCCGTCATGAGGCACGCGGCCAATGGCGACGTCGTGACCCCGGGCACCCTGCGGAAGGAACTGAACCTCAGCTCCCCGGCCACCACGGCACTGGTTGACCGGCTGTGCGGTTCCGGGCATCTGGTGCGCGTGCGCGAGGGGCAGGACCGGCGGCAGGTGCAGCTGCGGATGACGGACAAGGCGTACCGCGACGGCTCGGCGATGTTCCTGCCGCTCGCCCGCCACATGGACAGCGCCATGGCGGATTTCACGCCGCAGGAACTCGACACTGCGGCCCGGTTTATGGATGCGATGATCGCGGCAACAATTGCGGCCAGCCGGGAAGCTGCCGGCGCGCCATAACCACCCTGCCGCTGCCTTCCCGAAATGCGGAGAAGGAGTAGCGTTTCCCTATGAGCGCGCAGCAGCCGGAAGATGTCTACACTCACGGCCACCACGAGTCCGTGGTCCGGGCCCACGCCTCGCGGACGGCGGAGAATTCGGCCGCGTTCGTGGTCCCGCATCTCATCCCGGGCGTATCGGTGCTCGACGTCGGGTGCGGGCCGGGCAGCATCACGTGCGACTTCGCGCTTTTGGTCGCCCCCGGGAAGGTGACAGGGCTGGACCGCTCCCCCGATGTGATCACCCACGCCCGCGAACTGGCGTCCGACCGCGGCGTCCGGAACGTGGAGTTCGTGGCCGGCAACATCTACGACCTTGATTTCGAGGACGACACCTTCGATGTGGTCCACGCCCACCAGGTCCTGCAGCACCTGACCGACCCTGTCGAGGCACTCCGCGAAATGCGGCGGGTGGCCAGGCCGGGCGGCATCGTTGCGGTCCGGGATGCCGATTTCCACGGCATGAGCTGGTACCCCGCCATTCCCGAACTCGATGAGTGGATGGAGCTCTACCAGCGGATCGCGCGCCGGAACGGTGCAGAGCCCGACGCCGGCCGACGGCTCGTCTCCTGGGCACAGGCCGCCGGCTTCACGGACGTGGCGCCGACCAGCAGCAACTGGCTGTACGCCACCGGGCAGCAGCGCCGCTGGCAGGCTCGCGTGTGGGGCGAACGCGTGCTGCATTCGGCCTTCGCGGAGCAGGCCCTCGAGTACGGCTTCGCGCAGGAGGCCGACCTCACCCGCATCTCAGCCGGCTGGCACCGCTGGGGTTCCACCGACGACGGCTGGTTCCTCATTCCCAACGGCGAGGTCATCGCTAGGGCGTAAATCGCCGGGGGACCGGCCCGCCCCGCAGACCGACTAAACTTGGCGGGTGCAGTTCTCCCTATGGCTGGCCCTCGCGGGCGCCGGCGTCCTCATCAGCTTCACCCCGGGCGCAGGCGCCATCAACACCATGAGCAACTCGCTGACCGCCGGGTTCAAGCGCTCCATCTGGGGCATCCTGGGGCAACAGGCCGCCCTGATCCTGCATGTCATCGTCGTGGCGCTCGGCGTCGGCGTCCTGGTCGCCGGCTCGCCCGTCGCGTTCAACGCCATCCGCTACGCCGGTGCCGCCTACCTGGTGTATCTGGGCATCCGCCAGTTCCTGCGTAAACCGGACCTCGACCAGGAGAAAGTGGCCGCGCTGCGGAACGAGCCCGCCTGGTCCATGTTCCGCCGGGGCCTGTGGGTCAACCTGCTCAACCCCAAGGCCATCGTGTTTTTCCTGGCCTTCATGCCGCAGTTCATCCGGCCAGCCCACCCGCTGCTGCCCCAGTACTCCGTCCTTGCGGCAACCGTGGTTCTCATCGACATCCTCGTCATGTGGTTCTTCTTCGCAGCCGCGGCCAAATCGTTCCAGCGCTTTACCCACAATGCCCACGGGCAAACCTTGCTCAACAGGATTTTCGGCGTCCTGTTCATGGCGGTGGGCGTCCTTCTGGCGTTCATCCACTAGCAGCCTCCCGCTGCCAGCCCGTGCCGGTTCGGAGCCGGCCCGGCGTCCACAGCAGGGTTACTCCGCGCCCTGCAGCGAGACCAATTTCGATACCGGGCGAAATGTTTTGAACAATAAGAATACTTACTAGCCAAGCGGTGTTAGCGTGCTCCATGCTTAGCCATATGACCTCAATGACGAGCCCATACCGGATCATCGCGGTCTGCACCGGCAATATCTGCCGGTCCCCGATGGCGGAGCTGATACTGGCGGAGGCCTTTGCAGCGGCGGGGCTCGCCGGCGCCGTCGTCGTGGACTCCGCGGGAACCACCGCCTATGAGGCAGGACGCCCCATCGACCCCCGGGCCGCGCGGAAACTAACTGCCCACAATCTCCTCTCCGACGGGCACATAGCCCGGGAATGGCGGAAGGAGTGGTTCACGGAACGCCACCTGATCCTGGCCCTTGACGTGGACCACTACGGCTGGCTGCGGGCGTCGGCCCCGGACGGCGAATCCCTCGAGAGAATACGCATGTTGCGCAGCTTCGACCCCCTATTGGCAACGAAGGATCCCCTGGACCAGGGCTGCGAAGATCCCTGGTACGGGGACCACAGCGATTTTGCGGCGGTGTTTGACCAAATCCAGGCGTCGGTGCCGGGAATCGTGGAGTATGTCCGTTCCGCCATCGCCGCGGCCTCGGCGGACGCCGCCCCGCTCCAGCTTAAGGACAGCCAGCAGGTACGCTCTATTTCATGACCCCCGCACCTGTGATCATCGCCATTGACGGGCGGTCCGGCGCAGGTAAAACCACCTTGGCCATCGAGCTCGCGGCCACACTGCGGAACCACCACAAGGTCTCGCTGTTCCATTTGGAGGACATCTATCCCGGCTGGGACGGGCTGTCAGCCGGCATCGAACGCTACGTCACCACGGTGCTGGTGCCCCTGAGCCGCGGCGAAGCGGCCACGTGGGTCAGCTGGGACTGGAAAAACCATAACGACGGCGACCCGCGGGTCACTCTGCCGGCCGAGATCGTGATCGTCGAGGGCGTGGGGGCAGCGGCCGCCGCGGCCAGGCCGCATCTGGACGCGGTCATCTGGGCGGACTCCCCCGACGGCGAGCGCCGCACCCGCGCGCTGGAGCGTGACGGCGATACCTACGAGCCGTTCTGGGACCAGTGGGCAAGCCAGGAGATGGAACTTCTGGGCGCGGACGACATCCCGCAGCACGCCCACGTCCGGGTCCTCAACCGCGCGGACGGCACCGCCCCCGCCGACGCCCTGCAGGTGCTCACCTACCTTCCCGGACTCACCACCGCCCTGGTTCCCGAGCTGTCCTCACGGCGCGGCCTGCGTCTGCTGTCCGAACGGCTCGACGCCAGCCCCGATCCCGCCGCACTTTTTCAGGCACTGTACGGGTCGTCGTCGAACGCCGTCTGGCTGGACTCATCACTGCGTTCGGCCGGATCGGCCGGTCCCGGCAGCGGAACCCCCGCGGCGGAGCGCAGCCGCTTCAGTATTTTGGCGGACGACGGCGGGACGTTCGGCCAGTCTGTCCTGCACAGTTCCGGGGTCACCCGGGTCACCGCCGGCTGCGCCACTGCCAACGTGTCCGGCCCCTTCTTCCGCTGGCTGGAAACGGTGTGGGGGCGGAAGGCCGTGCGCGGACCGGAGCACTACCCCTGCGACTTCGCGCTGGGCTGGCTGGGCTACCTCGGCTACGAGCTCAAACGGGAAACCGGCGGGCAGGACATCACCTCGGACACTCCTGATGCGGCGCTGATCTTTGCGGGCCGGGCCGTGGTCCTCGACCACGCGGACCACACGGTATGGCTGCTTGCCCTCGACGCGCCGGATGCTGCGGAGTGGCTCAGCCGGGCCCGCGCTGCCGTGACCGCCGCCCCCGAAGCCGGCGGCAGCACCGGCGTCGTACTTCCGGCAGGCCATGACGCAGCGGCTGACACCGCGGCGCCGGCCTTTGCCGGCCGGGACAGCGAGGCGAGCTACAAGCGCAAGATCGCCGAGGCGCAGCACCAGATCGCCGAGGGGAATTCCTACGAGGTTTGCCTCACTACCACGCTCGTGGCGGAGGTGCCTGCGCTCGATCCGTGGGCCGCGTACCTGGCCCTGCGCCGGCGGAACCCGGCTCCGTTTGCCAGCTACCTGCGCTTCGGCGGGCTCACGGTGGCCAGCACGTCGCCGGAGCGCTTCCTGCGGATAGCGTCCGACGGCGGCATGCGCGCCGAGCCGATCAAGGGAACCCGCCGCCGGGCTGCCGACCCGGATACCGACGCCGCCCTCCGCCGGGACCTGGCCACGTCGCTCAAGGACCGGGCGGAAAACATCATGATCGTGGACCTGCTCCGGAACGACCTCAGCCACTTCGCCGAGCCGGGGTCGGTGACCGTCAGCCGGCTGTGCGAGATCGAAAGCTACGCCACGGTGCACCAGCTCGTGAGCACCATCGACGCCGTCCTGCTGCCGGGATCGCCGCGGGCCGAAGCTGTCGCCGCCTGCTTCCCGGCGGGCTCGATGACCGGGGCGCCGAAGATCAGCACCATGGCCATCCTGGACCGGCTGGAGGAGGGTCCGCGGGGCGTCTATTCCGGCGCGATCGGGTACTTCTCGCTGAACGGGGCCACCGATCTGGCGGTGGCCATCCGCACCCTGGTGGTGCAGGACGGATGCGACGGCGAAAAGGTGAGGCTCAGCCTCGGCGTCGGCGGCGCCATCACGGCGGACTCCGTGGCGGAGGACGAGTACGAGGAGATCCGCACCAAGGCCTACGGCGTCCTCTCCACCCTGGGCTCCCCCTTCCCGGATTGAGTTTTTGTCCATTTGTCGCGAGTTAAAGGGCCCCTAAGTCGCGACAAATGGACAAAAACTCCAAAGGTGGGTGGGCGAACGCGTTAGGTACGAGGGCCTATTGGACCGTGGCGGTCAGGCGGGCCACATTGTCCACGTACCTTGCCGCGAGGGGCCGGCGCATCCAGTCCTCGAGCCGCAGTTCGTGGGAGATGTCGCGGTAGGTGTCCTCCACCGCGCGCATGCTGTTGACGATGTCCGCGCCCAGCAGCATCACTGAGACCTCGAGGTTCAGGGAGAAGGAACGCATGTCCATGTTGCTGGAGCCGAGGACCGCCACTTCGTCGTCGATGGTGAAGTGCTTGGCGTGGAGCACGAACGGCGCCTTGTACAGGTAGATTCGGACACCGGCGCGCAGCAGGGCCTCGTAATAGGACTGCTGGGCGTGGTGGACGAGGAACTGGTCGCCCTTCTCGGAGACGAACAGCTCCACGTCCACGCCGCGCTGCGCCGCGGTGGTGATGGCGTAGAGCAGCGAGTCGTCCGGCACGAAGTAGGGGCTGCAGACGGAAATCCTGTGTTGCGCCGAGTAGATCAGGGTGTTGAAGAGCCGGAGGTTGTTCTCGGTGGTGAAGCCGGGGCCGCTCGGCACCACCTGGGCCGTGACGCCGCCCGGCGACGGCTCGGCGGACAGCTGCAGCTGGTCCTCGAGTGACTCGTCGGTCTCGCTGAGCCAGTCGGTGGCAAAGACAACATTGAGTGTGGGAACGATCGGGCCCCGCAGGCACGCCATCAGCTCGATCCACTCGCGGCCGGCCTTGCGGTGCTTGGGGTTGTTGTAGGAGGGCTCGATTAGGTTTTGGGACCCGGTGAACGCCACTTCGCCGTCGATCACCATGATCTTGCGGTGGTTGCGGAGGTCCGGCCGGCGCCACTGGCCGTGGATGGGCAACAGCGGCAGCATCCGCCGCCACTGGATGTTGCCGGCCTTGAGCCGCTTCAGCAGCTTGTTGTATCCCTTCACGCGCAGCGTTCCGATGTGGTCGAAGAGCACGCGGACCTGGACGCCGCGGTCCGCCGCCTCCTCAAGGGCGGTAAGGAGGTCGTCCGTGACGTGGTCCGTGCTCATGATGTAGAACTCGGCGTTGACGAAGCGCTTGGCCTTCCGCACGGCCTCGGTCATGGCACGGATGGAGTCCGGGTAACCGGGAATCAGTTCCACATGGTTGCCGTCCACCAGCGGGATCGACCCGAGCCGGCGGTTGAGTTCGGCCGCGGACAGGACCCATTCGGGCCCCGAATACTCGCTGGCGACGTCGGACAGCGCCGCGCTGCCGGCACGGACCCGCTCGTTGACCAGCTGCTGCTGCTCGGTGCGGCGGCGGGACAGCTTGAAGTTGCCGAAGAGCAGGAAAAGGATCAGCCCCAGGACCGGCACGAAGAAGATGCCCAGCAGCCAGGCCATGGCTGTCGTGGGACGCCGGTTGCCGGGGATGATGCCCACGGCCAGGACCCTGATGGCCAGATCCGCGGCGCTGAGCAGCAGGATCAGCCACGCCGGCAGTGTTTCCGCCAGCGGAAATGGCCACAACACAGTTGAAACCCCCGTTATTTCTTTCCCTCGCAGCCATTCCGTATGGAGCGTTGAGGCCAGCCTATCGGGCACACGCCGCACTAAGCTTGAGGCATGACCTCTCGTACCTCCCACACAGTGCTGGTGTTCCTGGATCCGGACTATCAGAACGGCCGGCTTGCCGACCCCGAAAAGCCGCAGCTGATGGCCACTGACCTGGGTGCCACCCGGGGTGACGGGGTGTTCGAGTCCATGCTCGCCGTCGCCGGCCACACGCGGAAGATCCAGGCGCACCTGGACCGGCTGGCCCGCTCGGCGCAGGCGCTGGACCTTGAGATTCCAGGGCAGGACGACTGGCGCCGCGCAGTGGAGACAGGCGTCTCGGCGTTCCGCTCCGACAACCCGGCGCCCTCCCCGGAGCTGGACGAGGCAGTGGTCAAACTCATCGTCACCCGCGGCATTGAAGGCGCCTCCGCCCCCACCTGCTGGGTGCAGGTCTCCCCCGTGGCCGCGGCCGGCCGGCGCCAGCGCGAGACAGGCATCGACGTCATCCTCCTTGACCGCGGCTACGACAGCGACGCGGCCGAGCGTGCCCCGTGGCTCTTGCTCGGCGCGAAGACCCTCTCCTACGCGGTGAACATGGCCGCCTTGCGCCACGCCCACAAGCAGGGCGCGGACGACGTCATCTTCACGTCCTCGGACGGCCGTGTGCTGGAAGGCCCCACGTCCACAGTGCTGCTGGCGAACGTGGAAAAGAACGACGCCGGAACAACAGTCAAGCGCCTCGTCACGCCCCAGCTGGACAGCGGCATTCTCCCCGGAACGTCGCAGGGCGCCCTGTTCGCCGCCGCCAAGGCGGCAGGCTGGGAACTGGGTTACGGTCCGCTGAAGCCGCAGGACCTGGCCGACGCCGACGCCGTCTGGCTGATCTCCAGCATCCGCCTCCTGGCGCCGGTCAATCACATCGACGGCCGCGAAATCGGCACGCCGGCACTGCGCAAGCAGCTGACCGCCGAACTGAACGAGCTGTTCGCCGGAATCGATTAGCGCCAGGCCTCCGGGCGAACTGGACCAGTAACGAATTGGCACCGGTCGAAAAAATGCGGGACAAGCCGGTCCCCAGCGTTGTACTCTTCTTCCACGGCCACTGCCCGCGTCCCGCGGCGGTGATGGCAGGTGGCCTGGTTCCGGGCTCAGCCGGAATGAGTACGTATAAAGGAATAGCCGATGTCTCGGGATGACAACTCCCTGCACGCATTGACAAACTCACTACCCACGGGCTGGGGGGCCCAGGCAGCGTTGCCGGGGGACGTGGGGGAAATGTCTGTGCGCTGGCAAGCCCACCAGATCATTGCCGAACTGCTCGCCGAGTCAGATCCGGCCACCGAGTGGACCCGCGCGCAGCTGCACGCCCTGTGCGAGGCCCATCCGGATAACCCCGAACACGTGCTGCTCGAGCACCTCACCGCCACCGCAGGGCTAGCCAACGCCGAAAACGGCGCCATCCCGGTGGTCGGGCGCTCCCAGGACGTGGCTGCTCCGGAGCCCGTGCCGTTCACCCGGCGCAGCAGGAACCGGATCGAAGCCATCCTTGCCGACAAGATGCTGATGACCGCGTTCCAGCCGATCCGCCGGCTTCCGGAAGGGCAGGTGATCGGCGTCGAGGCCCTGACCCGCTTCGTCAGCGACGACGGTGCCAGCGCGGACCACTGGTTTACTGAGGCAGAATCCGTCGGACTGGGCGCCGATCTTGAAATCGCGGCACTGCACCGGGCTCTTTCCGCGGCCCACGCCGTGCCCGACCACATGTTCATCGCCCTGAACCTGACGCCGGCCACATGTGTGGACCCAAGGATCCCGGGGCTGCTGGAACATTCCCAGCTGGCCCTGGACCGGATGGTCATCGATCTGAACGGTTCGATCCCCCTCGAGCAGTACCCGTCGCTGACGGCCGCCCTCGCTCCACTGCGGCGCCGCGGGCTGCGGATCGCCGTGAACGGCGCGGAGGTGGGCTTCACATCCATGGACCAGGTCCTGGAACTTCACCCGGACATCATCAAGCTGGACCGCAGCTTCATCGCCGGCATCGAGGACTCCCCGGGCCAGCGACTGCGGGCCGCGGCCATGGGTGAACTCGCCCAGTACATCGATGCCGTCCTCGGCGCCCAGGGCGTGGAGACGCCAGAGGAGCTGGAGGCGGTGACCGAACTCGGCATAATTGCCGCGCAGGGTTACCTGCTGGGCAGGCCCTCCGTGCATCCGTTGGACTGGAACGCCTGGATCCGCTCCGAGAGCGAGACAGCCGCCAGCGGCCCGGCCTCCTGACAGGATTCCGGCGAAACTAGTCCTCCGCAAAATCTGTGGCCAGCCGGATGTGGTTGTCCGCCAGCCACACAGGGTTGAAGGCCTTGCTCTGGTAGTTGGCACCCGTGTCCGGGGCGATCGCCACCACCACCGACCCGTGCGGCGCCGCCCTGGCCACCCGGAGCGCCGCCGCCACCGTCAGTCCCGACGACGGCCCGAGGGACAGGCCTTCGTCGCTGAGCAACCGGTGCAGCGTGGTGTACACCTCGTCGTTCGGAATCCGCAGGAACCGGTCCAGCAGGCCGCGGTCGAAGACCTTCGGCCAGTCAGGCTTGGGCCAGGAGTTGCCGACGCCGTCCACCAGGATCTGGCCCGGATGCCCTCCGCTGTACACGGAACCGTAGGGGTCCGCGCCGACCACCTCCACGTGCCCGCCGGACTTCTCCTTGAGGTACCGCCCGTTCCCGGTGATGGTGCCGCCGGTGCCCACGCCTGCGACGAAGTGCGTCACCCGGCCGCCCGATTGCTCCCAGATTTCCGGCGCCGTTCCCTCGTAGTGCGCCCGCGGGTTGGCCGGATTGTCGAACTGGAGCGGACGCCACGCGCCCGGGATTTCGGCGGTGATCCGGGCCGCGACCGCGCGTGCGTTCTCCGGTGAGTCCGACGGCGCGCTCCAGTCCGTGAACACCACCCGCGCGCCGTACCCGTTCAGGGCCTCCAGCTTTTCGGACGAGATGGAATCACCGGTGACCACCACCACGGGATGGCCGGTCAGCGCCCCGATCAGTGCCAGCCCGATTCCGGTGTTCCCGGAGGTGCTTTCCACGATGGTCCCGCCGGGCTGCAGCTCGCCGCTGCGCTCGGCTGCGCGGACCATGCTCAGCGCCGTCCGGTCCTTGATGGAACCGCCCGGATTTTCCGATTCGAGCTTGACAAAGACAGTGCTCCCCAGGCCGCGGCTCAGCACTTCCAGCGGCACCAGCGGCGTGTTCCCCACGCGCGCCAGCACAGTATCGGCATCCATGCCCGGATGCACTATCGGCGCCACGTGCCTGGGCTGGTGGCCGCTCCCTGTCAGCGTGGTCATGCTTCTCCTCCCCCATCATCCGGGCTTCCCGGACCGGGTATCTGTAATTCGGGCAGTCCTGCCAGCAAGTCCTCCAGCTCGGCACGCGCACGGTCCACCAGTACTGCCGCCGGCAACTGCCCGGCCAGCAGCTCCGACAGCTTCGCCACAACCACGCCGGTGCCGGCTCCGAGCTGCCGGGTTTCCGCTTCCCGCCCGTCCGTGTCCTGCGCCTCAGCCAAAAGGTAGGCGGCCGTCAGCGCCTCGATGGTGAGGAGCTTCGCCGCGGCCTCCACCGAGCGCTCCAGCTGCTGGAGGGCCAGCGGGGCCAGCGTGGAGTGGTCCTCCACGTCCGCGGATAGGGTGGGAGCTCCCAGCGTGGCAGGTGCGGCCAGGAACTTCAGCTCGGCCAGCAGTCCTGCTGCGGAGTACCAGAGCAGCCCCGGCAGGTCTTCGGATGCGAGCGGCGTTCCGGCCCGGGCTGCCTCGAGGTTGAGCTGCCGGATCAGGCGCTGCGGCGGGTAGAGCTTGGCGATCCGCCGCTCGCTGCTGATTCCCATGTGGGCCAGTCCCAGCCGCAGCGCCTCGAACGCGAGGGCGAGCTGCATGGGCTGGAAGTTCCCGCCGGACACCATCCGGCCGGAGGCTATATCCGCGAGCGGGTTATCGCCCCGGCCGTTGAGCTCCACCTCAAGCGCCTCGGCCAGGGCCGTGATCTGTGCCCGGAACGCGCCGTGGGTCTGCGGCGCCGCGCGAAAGGACAGGGCATCCTGGACAGACACCTGCCGCCGCGGGTCCTCCAGCCAGCCGCCGCGGACCAGGCGCCGGACGTTGGCCGCCGAGATGCGCTGGCCGTCCACCGCCTTGGCCGACTGGACAGCCGGCGAGAACGGGCTGAGGTTCCCGCCGCCGTCGTACCGTGCAGTGGCCTCAAGCGAGAGCGCCAGCGCGGTGTCCGCCAGATCGGCGAGCCACCGGGCGCGGCGGAGCTCCAGCGTGCCGGCGCCGATCGAGTAGGAGTTGGCGCTGACCAGCGCCAGGGCCTCACCGGGAGCCAGGACCAGCGGTTCCAGCCCGGCGGTGGTGAGCGCCTCCGCGCCGTCCTGCAGGCCGCCGCCGGGAGTCAGCGCCTGCCCTTCCCCGATGGCGACGGCGGCAACCGCCGCAAGCTGGGTGAGGTCCGACGAGCCGACGGATCCGTCACGTGGAACGGCCGGCAGCACGCCCCTGTTCAGCAGCTCTGCATAGAATCGGGCAGTTTCCGGACGCACCCCCGAGCCTCCCCGGGTGAACCCGATGAGCCTGGCCAGGATGAGGGCGCGGACTTCATCCCGGTCGAGCAGCTCGCCGACGCCGCTGTGGTGGTAGCGCACCACCTGCAGCTGGTAGTCGAGGATGGATTCCTGCTCCACGGCGGTGTCCCGCCCGGAGCCCAGCAGGGTGTTGAGTCCGTAGACCCGGTGGCCCGAAACGATGGTCGCCTGCACCACGTCGCGGGACAAGCCCACGAGCTCAAGGGCCTCAGCACTGAGCACCACCTCCACCGCGGGATCGGTTGCCGCCGCGGCCACGTCGTCGGCGCGGATCTGCGCCGTGCCGATCAGGAACGTGCCGCGTGCATCAGCGCCTGCCATGGCGTTAGAAGTCCAGCAGGTTCCGGCGGAAGCCGCCGTCGCCGTAGCTTGTCCGCAGCAGTCCCCGACGGCGGAGCACCGGTGCCAGCCTGTCCAGCACTCCGTGAATGGTGGCCGGGTCCACGAAGCCGGAGAAGAGGAACCCGTCGCCGCCCACTGCGGCCCCGGTTTCCTCGAGGTAGTCCGCGATTTCCTCGGCGGTGCCGATGATGCTGTCACCGGCGCCGCCGCTGCGGGCCTGCAGGATCTGCCGCAGGGTGGACCCCGGCGGGGCGGCCTTGGAGAAGTGCTCCAGCGTGCCCTGGTTGCTGTTGGTGCTGAGTTCGGGAAGGGGCGCGTCGAGGTCGAACCGCTTGAAGTCGATGACGGACAGGTAGGAGATGGAGTTGAGCTGGCTGTCGATGTCCCGCTGCGTGAGCTCCCGGCGGGCAGCCCGCAGTTCCTCCGCTTCGGCGGTGGAACCGGTCACGGTGGGTTTGAGGACGAACAGCACCTTGACGTCGTCGGGGTTCCGGCCTGCCCCGGCGGCTTCGGCGCGGATGGAATCCCGGTAGGCCTTCATGCCGTCCACACCGCGGGCCAGGGCAATGGCGACATCCGCATTTGCACCCGCGAAGGCCTTGCCCCGCGGGGATGCCCCCGCCTGCACCAGCACCGGTTCCTCCGGCAGGGGTGCCGTGTTCAGCGGTCCCCGGACCTTGAAGAACTCGCCGTCATGGTGGATCGGCCGGACCTTGGTGTGGTCCGCGAAGATTCCTGCCCCAACGTCCTCCCGGATGGCGTCCGGTTCCCAGCTGCGCCAGAGCTTGCGCACGACGTCCACGAACTCCTCGGCCTTCTCGTAGCGGAGGTCGTGCTCGATCTGCTGGTCCAGCCCGTAGTTTTGCGCGGCCAGGTCGCTGCCGGAGGTCACCACGTTCCAGCCGAGCTGCCCGTTGGAGAAGTGCTGCAGCGTGGCCAGCAGCCGGGCGGCGGTGAACGGCGGATAGAAGGACGCGCTGATCGTGGGCACAATGCCCAGGTGTTCCGTGGCGGAGAGCAGATACGGCACCAGTGCCAGCGGATCGTGCTTCGGCGCAAAGGACGCCTGCGCCAGCGAGACCTCAGCGGTCCCGCCGTAGGTGTCGGGGACGGTGAGCGAGTCCTCGATGATGAACAGGTCCAGCCCCGCCCGCTCGAACTCCCGGACGGCGTGCTGGTAGGGGTCGGGCTTCTTCCAGTCATAGCCGATTCCATAGCCGGGCGTGCCCCAGCCCTGAACCCCGAAGCCATGGCCCACAAACCATCCAAAGTGCAGCATGGGAGTCACTGTATTCGGGGGCGAGTCATTCACTGTGGCCTGGTTTCATCCGGCGTTACGGCGGTTCATCTCCCGTCATTATCCTCCCGGCCACCGGCTTTGTAACCGCAACGCGGGGTCACCACCATGACCAGTTGTTGGGTGCGTTACGGAACATGACGACGGCCGCGGTGCGCGCCGCCGTCGTCAGTGTTACGTTTTTGGGGAGTAATGAGTACCGGCATTAAGCCCTGACTGGCCGGTCGGCAACCCTCCTTCCGCGGCGGGGTGCCTCAGGTGAATACTCGGCATATCGACCACTTCGAGCTGCAAGCGTGAGAAAAGGAGATCCGTCGTGTCAGACGCGCCCGCCGTTGCAACGCTGCCATCCCAGCAGGATAAACCCGAGGAAAAGCTGTCCTACCGCCTGATCACGGGCCCGGATGACCGCGCATTCTGTGAGCGCATCTCGGCCGCCCTGGCCGAGGGATACGTGCTGCACGGCAGCCCTGCCGCCACCTTCAACGGCACCACCGTCATCGTGGCCCAGGCCCTTATCCTGCCTGCCGCCATCGCCACCGCAGATGCCGCCGTCGCCACCGCCGTGGACCGGCTGGACTCCGATGATGACCTCAGCGCAGAAGCCTACGAGGGCCACGCATGAGCTACGCCGGAGACCTCACTCCCCAGGACGCGTGGGCCAAGCTCGAGCAGGGCGCCGTCCTGGTGGACGTGCGGACCGAGGGCGAGTGGGCGCACATCGGCATTCCGGACACCACGTCCGCGAACGGCCAGCGGAATGATCCTCTTTTCATCCAGTGGACCTATCCCGGCGGCATTCCCAACCCCGACTTCGTCGAGCAGCTGAGGCAGCAGGCGCCTGAGGACACCCGGGTGGAGCTGCTGTTCCTGTGCCGCTCCGGCCAGCGCTCCATCGCCGCCGCCACCGCTGCCGCGCAGGCCGGCTTCACAGCCTACAACGTCCTCGAAGGCTTCGAGGGCGAGCCCGACCGCTACGGTGAGCGCACCGTGAACGGATGGAAGAACCGCGGACTGCCGACGAACCTGGAAAAGAACTAAGTTGACCTTTAATCACGACGCCGCCGGCTGGAGCCCCGATACCCAGGCCGTCCGCGGCGGGCTGGACCGCACCAATTTCCAAGAGACCACCGAACCTGTCTTCCTGAACTCCGGGTTCGTTTATGAGTCGGCCGCGGCTGCGGAGCGCGCCTTCACCGGCGAGGACGAACGCTTCGTCTACTCACGTTACGGGAACCCTTCAGTGGCCACGTTCCAGGAGCGGCTCCGCCTGCTCGAAGGCACCGAGGCGTGCTTTGCGACGGCGTCCGGCATGTCTGCGGTGTTCACCGCCCTGGGTGCCCTGCTGGGCGCCGGGGACCGTGTGGTCGCCAGCCGTTCTTTGTTCGGCTCCTGCTTCGTAATCCTCAACGAAATCCTGCCGCGCTGGGGCGTGGAGACCGTATTCGTGGACGGTCCGGACCTCGAGCAGTGGCGTGCTGCCCTCTCGGTGCCCACCACGGCGGTCTTCTTCGAATCCCCGTCCAATCCCATGCAGGAAATTGTGGACATCGCAGCGGTCAGCGAACTCGCCCACGCCGCCGGCGCCAAGGTGGTGGCGGACAACGTCTTTGCCACCCCGCTGCTGCAGCGCTGCGGGGACCTCGGCGCGGACGTGATCGTCTACTCCGGCACCAAGCACATCGATGGCCAGGGCCGCGTGATGGGCGGCGCCATCCTGGGCACCAAGGAATTCATCGACGGCCCGGTCAGGCAGCTCATGCGCCACACCGGCCCCGCGCTCTCCGCCTTCAACGCCTGGGTCCTCACCAAGGGCCTGGAGACCATGTCGCTCCGCGTGAACCACTCCTCCGCCACCGCGGTGCGCCTGGCTGAATGGCTGGAGGCACAGCCCGCTGTCAACTGGGTCAAGTACCCGCTGCTCAAGTCGCACCCCCAGTTCGAGCTGGCGGCCAGGCAGATGAAGGCCGGCGGCACCGTCCTCACGCTGGAACTTGCGACGACGGCAGGCCAGTCTGGCAAGGAAGCCGCCTTTGCGCTGCTGGACGCCCTGAAGATCATCGACATCTCCAACAACCTGGGCGACGCCAAGTCGCTGATCACCCACCCCGCCACCACGACGCACCGGGCCATGGGTCCCGAAGGACGCGCCGCGATCGGGCTGAGTGATGGAGTGGTGCGGCTGTCCGTCGGCCTCGAGGACGCCGATGACCTCATCGCGGACCTGGAGCAGGCGCTCAAGCAGATCTGACTGTTCCAGGTCTGATCGCTTCGGCTCTGGTCCTTCCTTTTGAGATCCGGCCCTTCGGGGCCGGATCTTTTTTGCTTCCAATGGCGGGCTGTGAACACGCGTGGCGCTGCGCGTCCCTTCGTGTCGGGCACCCTTGAGAACGGCCCGCCCGCACGGTTTAGTGGATGGACGGGCAGGGTTTACGCAGGGTTTACATGGATGGTCTTGTAGGGTCCATGTGCCCTGGGCAAACTCTAAGAACACCGATGAACTGATAAAATCCCTATCGGTTCAGCACCCCACCCAAGGACAGACGCAGCGATGCGTTCGGGGCCGCGGCCGCGACGACGCTGCCTGCAGCCTCCCTGACCGGAAGGACCGCCATGGCCGGAGTATTTGAAGTTTTTGTTGATGCAGAGTCCCAGTACCGGTTCCGGCTGAAGGCCCCCGATGGAACCGTGCTGGCTATCTCCGCTCCCTTCGAGGACAAGCGCGCGGCTGCGGCCGGGATCGCCAATGTCCGCGAATGCGCAGGGACGGGGCTTATCACGGACCTCTCCCCGGCCGTATCCCCGGTGACAGCCGGTGCCGTGCAGGAGCCTGCCCTCGCCCGCGTATCCGCCCCCAAACAGGCGCCTCTCCCGGCGCGGGGGGACCACCGCAGGCAGGGGTTCGGCGCGAAGCGCACGCCGTCGGAGGCTCCCGGTTCGCCGCTGCACCGTCCGGCGGCAGCGCAGACCCGGTGGACCGGCGCCGCGTAGGGGCCCAACAGCCCACCCGCCGGACCGCCGTCGGATGTTGGGGGCTGGCTGCGTTCCAGAGGTTGCCGGGTTGAGAGGTTAACGGCCAGCCGGACTTCGAGTTCGTCCCCTGCGGCTATGCCTGCCAGGGACCGCACCGCCCTGTTGACCCGGCAGCCGGTAAGAGCCGGTGCTGCGTCCGGAAAGATCGAGGTCTGGCAGCGTAATGAAGTGCCAGGCGGATTCGCCCGGATACAGTCACAGGGTGGCCCGGAATATCCATGCCTCGCTCCCGGACTGAGTATGGCACGCGTAACAGGCACCTGGCCGGTTTTACTTAGGTAAGGCTTAACTAATATCCTCTACCGGTGACCACGCAGCTTGATTTCGCGCGGGTGCCCTTCGCCGCCGATCTCGCAGGCCACGGGGACAGGCCCGCAGTTCAGACCGAAAATTTCACTCTCACCTACCGGGAACTGGCCGGCAGGGTCGATGCCCTCGCGCTTCGTCTGGGCACCCAGCGGCGCCTCGTGGCACTGGCCGCGGCGAACGACGTCGACTCGTTGGTGGCCTACCTCGCCGCCCTGGTTGGCGGCCATCCGCTGATCCTGCTTCCTGAGGACAAGCCGGCGGCGCTCGAGTCCCTGGTTGCCGCGTACGACCCCGACGTGGTGCTGCGCTCCGCGAACGGACAAACGCTGTTCGAGGAACGCAGGGCCGGCAGCGCGCATGAACTCCATCCGGACCTCGCGCTGCTGCTCAGCACCTCCGGTTCCACCGGCTCGCCGAAGCTGGTGCGCCTGTCTGCCGCCAATCTGCAGGCCAACGCGGTGTCGATTGCCGAGTACCTGGGCATCGGACCGGAAGACCGCGCCGCGACCACCCTGCCGATGTCCTATTGCTACGGGCTGTCCGTGATCAACAGCCACCTGCTTCGCGGCGCGGGCCTGGTGCTCACCGACCTTTCAGTAGTTGATCCGTGCTTCTGGGAACTCTTCCGCGCCGCCGCAGCGACCTCCTTCGCGGCGGTGCCCTACACGTTTGAACTGCTGGAACGGGTGGGCTTTGCCGGGATGGACCTCCCCCGCCTGCGGTATGTCACCCAAGCCGGCGGCCGGCTCGCCCCCGAACGCGTGCAAAGCTACGCAGAACTCGGCCGCCGGCAGGGCTGGGAACTGTTCGTCATGTACGGCCAGACCGAGGCCACCGCCCGGATGGCCTACCTTCCGCCCGGGCTGGCCGCCGCGCACCCCGGCGCCATCGGAATCCCCGTGCCGGGTGGCGCCTTCCGCATCGAGCCGGTATCCGGCCTCGAGCACGGCGAACTCGTCTACACCGGCCCCAACGTCATGCTCGGCTATGCGGAGACTCCGGAGGACCTCGGCGTCGGCCGCGCAGTCCACGAACTCCGCACCGGCGACCTGGCCAGGAAGCACCCATCCGGCGTCTACGAGGTGGTGGGGCGGCGCAGCCGGTTCGTCAAAATCGTCGGCCTCCGGGTTGACCTCGGCCAGGTGGAGCAGATCCTGGCCGACCTCGGCGTTGAAGCGGCGAGCGCAGGCACGGACCAAGGCCTCGTCGTCGCGGTCGAGGGGAACCACGACACGCAACTGCTGGCCAAGGTCCTGTCGCAGGGCATCGGTCTGCCCCGTGCGGCCCTGGAGCTGCACGCCGTCGAGCAACTCCCCCGCCTGGCCACCGGCAAGGTGGACTACCCGGCGGTCCTGGCGCTGTCGAAACCGGCACTGCCGGAAGCCGGGGCACCCGGCCCGGGTTCCGCCGTCGGGCCCGGCAACGGACCGGACGACGTGCGGCGGATCTTCCGCGACACCCTGGAGCGTACGGACATCGACGACGGCGACACGTTCGTCTCGCTCGGCGGCGACTCGCTGTCCTACGTGGCAACGTCGGTCCGCCTGGAGCAGCTGCTGGGCCACCTCCCGGCGGACTGGCATGTAACGCCGGTCGGCGCCCTGGAGCAGAGCGCGGGGAGGAAGCCTGCCGGGAAGATGCGGCGGTTCATCGCCCCGCTCGAAACCAGCATCGTGCTCAGGGCCGTGGCCATTGTGCTCATCGTCGGTACCCACGTGGGGCTCATGAAATGGCCGGGAATGGCCCACGTGCTCATGGCGGTGGCCGGATACAACTTCGCCCGGTTCCAGCTCACCGGGGAGCGGCTTCCCCGGTTCAGGCGCCAACTCAGCAGCCTGGCACGGGTGGCGGTGCCCAGCATTGCCTTCATCGGAGTGGCCTACCTGGTCACCGACCGGTACACCCTGGCCAATGTCCTGCTCCTGAATTCGATCGTCGGCCCCGAAGCCGTGACCACGCAGTGGCACTTCTGGTTCATCGAGGTGCTGGTCTACATTCTCCTGGCCATGACTTCCCTGCTGGCCATTCCCTGGGCGGACCGGGCGGAGCGGCGTTTCCCGCTGCTCTTTCCGCTTGCCCTCACCGGACTGGGGCTGCTCTCGCGCTATGACATCGTTGATCCCGGCATTCCCCACCCGTCGCCCACCCTGTGGCTGTTCGCCCTGGGCTGGGCCGTTGCCCGGACCCGGACGTGGGTCCAGCGGTGTGCGGTATCGGCCCTCGCGGTCCTCACGGTCCCGGGCTACTTCTTCGGGGACACGCACCGTGAGCTGACGCTCGTTGCCGGAATCCTGCTGCTCACCTGGCTGCCCACCATCCCCGTACCCAGCGGGCTGCAACGGCTGGCGGTCCTGCTGGCCAGCGCCTCCCTCTACACATACCTCGTGCACTGGCTGGTCTACCCGCTGCTGGTTGCCGTCAGCCCGGCACTTGCTGTGGCCGCATCGCTGGCGGCCGGGGTGGCCTACTGGGCTCTGTGCATGCGCGTGATGGGTCTGCTGAGCCGGACCAGCCGGGGCACGCTCCGCCGCCGGTTCAGCCGGGCCGGGGTCCGCAGCTCCTGATCAGGCGGCCTGCCAGGCGGGCCGGACCAGCGACCGGGACCTCAGGCCGTCTGCAGCTCGCGGGAGGCCACGGCCGAGACCAGCATGGAGCCGGCCGCGGTGACGGGGTCGATGACGGGAATGCCCAGCCGGCGCCGCAGGACGTCCGCCATGCCGATGCTCGTCAGTCCCGTGCTGGCCTCCACAATGACGTCGGCGCCGGCGTCCACGAGCATGTGGGCGGCAGCGAGCGCGTCGAAGATTCCTGTCGGCAGCAGGAAGCCTTCCGGCGTCTCCACGCTTTCGGGACCGTCGATCAGGAGCATCCTGTCGCCGAGTGCATCGGCAATGGGGCCGGGCACCGAATGCTTGAGGCCCAGTACGCCCGCCCTGCCACCGAAGGCGAGGGCCGCCGCAGCCGCCGCGGAGCCCGCACCGATCACGGGGATATCCAGCAGGGCACGCGCCTCGGGCAGCCCGGGGTCTGCGGCGCAGCTGATGACCAGCGCGTCGACGTCCGGCGCCATCTCCAGCGCCAGTTCAACCACCTTCGGCACCGCGCGCCGCAGCGAGTCAGCGTCGTGGACCCCGGACGGCTGGTCCGGAATGCACCTGGTCGTGACGTCGAAGCCGAAGCTGTCGCGGAGCAGCTTGCCGTGCGAGTTGAGCAGCCGCCTGTCCGTGGTGGTCAAAGCCCTGATGATTCCTACGCGCATGGTCCGTTCCTTCCCCGGGCGGTTCTTTGATTCCCACCCTAGCCAGCCGACATTTCAGGCGGTTTACCGGAAAATGACCATCGGAAACATCCCGGCCCCACCGGCCCTCGGGTTAAAGCGAAGGTTAAATGCGTGTGGGCTTAAAGCTCCGTTCGCGTGCTGAGGCCAGGGTCAGAGGTGGCGGACGCGCAGGAGCTCCGGAGCGTCCTCGTCGTCGGGGCCGGCGTACCCCTCGCCCTTGTGGGTGGCCCGCACGGCGTGTGCGACGACGGCACCCAGCCCGCCGTCGTCGGGCTCTGCTTTGTCCAGCACCACCTGACGGACGGTGCGCTGCTCAGCAGCGCCGGTGCCGCGCGCGAAGATCTCCTCGATGCCCCGCCGGGCCAGGTCCAGTTCCCCGTTCTCGGCCAGCACCGGTTCCAGGTAGTCGACCAGCGAGCGGACCACGTCCTCGGCCGGGGCCGGCCGGAAGCTGCCGAAGTCCAGCAGCTCACCGCGCAGGCCGAAGTTGCTGGCCTGCCATGTCGCCATGCGCAGCAGCACCGTGGGCACGGGTGCCGGTTCCACACCCTCACGCCATTCCCGGCAGGCCGATTCGACGAGCGCACGGACCAGGACGGCGATCAGCGCTGCGTCCTCGGCGCGGAGACAGACGTCCGCCACCCGCACCTCCACGGTGGGATGGTTCCGGGAGAGTCGCGCGTCGAAGTAGATCATGCCCTCATCCAGCACCACGCCGCTGTCCAGCAGCCGGGTCACCACGCGGCGGTAGGAGGACAGGCTGCCGTAGATGCCGGACGGGCCCGACGACGGCCAGCGGTTCCACGCCTGCGTCCGGTAGCTCTCAAAGCCGGTCTCCAGGCCGTTCCAGAACGGGGAGTTGGCACTCAGCGCGATCAGGACGGCCAGCTTGTCCCGGATCCTGTCCAGCACAGCCACGCCTTCGTCCGGGGATTCGATGTAGGTGTGGACGTGGAAGCCGCAGGTGAGCTGCTCCTGGGCGGTCAGGCCGAACCGTTCCAGCATCCTGGCGTAGCGCGGATCCGGCGTCGTGTGGCTGGACAGGGCCAGCGGTGAGGTGGCCAGGGCGGCGATCCGCGCGCCGTGGCCCTGTGCGGCGTCATCCGCCAGTGCGCGGCCGGCGCGGATCTGGCGCAGCAGTTCCGCGTGATCGAGGCAGGGGCGTGTCTGCGTTTCGATCTGCTCAAGCTTGAGTTCGGCGCTCAGGCCCATTTCGTCGTCGCACGTGGTTTCGGCCTTCTTCTTCACCAGCCGGGGCTTGCCCGGAGCGTCGTCGGCGGCGAGCTTGCGGGCCGCCAACAGGGCATCGGCGAGCGCCAGCGGTTCCCCGCTGCCCGGATCAACGATCAGGAGCTCTTCCTCCACGCCAAAAGTCCGCATGCCTACATTGTGCGCCAGGCCAGCGAAAACGTCCCCGAGATGACGAAGCGCGAACTGGCAGGTAACACCCTCAAATTCGCCCGGAGAGGTCGTTATCTGCCAGTTCGCGCAGTGGTTTCGGGGGGCCGTCAGTCCTGGAAGTACTCGATCTTGGCGCCGATGGTGTTGAGCCGCTCGGCCAGGTCCTCGTACCCGCGCTCAATGACGTAGATGTTGCGCAGCTCGGACACGCCGCGGGCTGCCAGCATGGCCAGCAGCAGGCAGGCGGCGGGGCGCAGCGCGGGCGGGCAGCCCACCTCCGCGGCGCGCCAGCGCGTGGGTCCGTTGACGTAGATCCGGTGCGGGTCCAGCAGCTGGATCCGGGCGCCCAGCTTGTTCAGCTCCGTCAGGTAGATGGCGCGGTTCTCGTAGACCCAGTCGTGGATCATGGTCTGGCCCTCGGCGTTGCCGGCGATCACCGCGAAGAACGGCAGGTTGTCGATGTTCAGCCCCGGGAAGGGCATCGGGTGGATCTTGTCCTCCGGTGCGCGCAGCTCGGACGGCTTGGTGGTCACGTCCACCAGCCGGGTGCGCCCGTTGCGGGCCGTGTACTCGCCGGAGATCTCCAGTTGCTGGCCCATCTGCTCCAGCGTGGCCAGCTCGATCTCCATGAATTCGATGGGCACGCGGCGGATGGTCACCTCGGAGTTGGTCACGATGCCGGCGGTAATAAGGCTCATCGCCTCGATGGGGTCTTCGGAAGGGAAGTATTCGATGTCGACGTCGATGGTCGGCTTGCCGGTGATCTTCAGCGTGGTGGTCCCGACACCGTCGATCTCCACGCCCAGCCGCTGCAGGTAGAAACAGAGGTCCTGGACCATGTAGTTGGGGCTGGCGTTGCGGATGACCGTGGTACCGCAGCGGTGCGCGGCGGCCATGATGGCATTCTCGGTCACGGTGTCGCCACGCTCCGTCAGCACGAAGGAGCGGTCGAGCTCGTCGGTGGGCGGTGCCTGCACGGAGTAGAAGCCTGAGCTGGCCTCCACGGACAGGCCGAACTGCCGCAGCGCCTGCATGTGCGGCTCCACGGTGCGGATGCCCAGATCGCAGCCGCCGGCATAGGGCAACCGGTACTCATCTGTCTCATCAAGCAGCGGTCCCAGCAGCATGATGACGCTCCGGGTGCGGCGTGCGGCCTCGACGTCCATGGACTCAAGGTCCAGGTCCGCGGGACGGCGGAGCTGGAGGTCGTTGTCGTTGAGCCAGGTGCACTCGACGCCGATGCTGCTCAGGACCTCCACGATGCGGTTGACTTCCTCGATGCGGGCCAGCCGGCGCAGCGTCGTGGTCCCGCGGTTGATGAGGCTGGCGCAGAGCAGGGCGACCCCGGCGTTCTTGCTGGTGTTGACGTCAACGGAACCGGAGAGCGTCCGGCCGCCTTCCACCCGAAGGTGTGTCATCTGCGATTTGCCAAGCTGGACGATGCTGCGGCCGAAGATCGTTTCCAGCCGCTGGATCATTTTCAGGCTCAGGTTCTGTTTGCCCTGTTCCATCCGGGCCACGGCGCTCTGGCTGGTGCCAAGTTCCGCGGCCAACTGGCCCTGGGTCCACCCCTTCTGGCCGCGGGCATCGCGGAGAAGGAGGCCGACGTGTTCAGCGGTCTGTTGAGTCATGGACAAAAATATATCACGTATGAGTTATTTCGTCGCCTCATGCCCTCACAATACTGCGCTCGGGCGCCTGACATACCCGTTGCATGCATAAATTTTCAAAAACGCGCGGGAGTCCTGTGACAGAATCCGTCTCGGCATTCGCGGCGCGCGTCAAGCCCCCGGCGGCCGCCTTGACCGCGGCGCGTGTCCGGGCGCAAGCTAGCGGTACCTGTTGCGGCCGTGAGGGAACGGGAGGCCGCCGTGTCCATTTTCAGCTCCGCTGTACTGACCAGGAGGCGCTCGGAAGGGCGCCGGGCTTCAGCGCTGCTGTCCTTCATCGTCGCAACCGCCGTCGGTTTTATCCCGGGACCCAGGCTCGACGACGGCGCGCCGCCGGCTCCCGGAGCAGCGGTCACCCAGGCGCCGCCCGGGGCGTCCGCCAGTCCCGGCGCCGCAGCGCAGGCGCAACCTCGCCCACCACGGCATTCACCGCAGCCGGCAACGCGGCAACCCCCGCGGCTGCCGTCAGGTTCCGACGCCGAAACGCTGGTAGGCAACGACGTCTCCTGGCCGCAGTGCAGCGACGGCCTGCCTGACGATCCCGCGTTCGCCATTGTCGGGGTCAACAACGGCCTGGCGAACACCACGAACCCATGCCTCCACCAGCAGCTCGACTGGGCGGATGATTCGGCCGGCGGGACCGGGCAGCCACGGCTGGCACTCTACGTGAACACGGCCAACCCCGGGCTGCGCGGCACCTGGTGGCCGACGAACAACGAGTACGGCGGCGAGACCGTGTCCAACCCCTACGGCACGTGCCAGGGGCAGGAGGATGCAGCGTGCGCCTACATGTACGGGTACGCCAAGGCCTTCGACGACGCCTACCTCCGCACGATTCCCGAACCTGAGACGTACCTCTGGTGGCTGGACGTGGAGACGGGCAACAGCTGGTCAGGCGACAGGAACGCGAACCGGGCGGACCTCGAAGGCATGGCGGACTTCTTCCACAGCATCGGCGCCAGGGTGGGCATCTACTCCTCCGCCCGGCAGTGGGGTCAGATCGTCGGCGAGGTGGGCTCTGCCAGCAGCCTCTACTCCCTGCCAAGCTGGCTCGCCGGGGCGCACAGCGCCGCCGAGGCCAAGGACATGTGTGCCGCGGCGCCCCTCACCCCTGGCGGCCACGTAGTGCTCACCCAGTTCGTGGCCGACGGCTTCGACCACGACCACTCGTGCATCTGAGGACAACATTAGACTCGGCCCATGGACCACATCTGCCGCGTGCGCCTGGCCGCGCCCGAAGACGCCGAGGACCTGGCCCGGCTCCACCTGGAATGCTGGCGCGAAACCTACGGGCACCTGCTGTCACCGGGCTTCATGGCCAGCCAGGGTGTGGAAGGGAGGCTGGCGATGTGGCGCCACCTGTTGGCCGGTCCGCACGCATGCCGCCAGTACGTAGCGGCCGACGGCGGCACGCTGGTGGGTTTCGCCGGCTCGCTTCCGCCAGAGGATGGGGTGCGGGAGCAGACCGAGCTCTGGGGCATCTATCTCCTCGCCTCCCACCAGGGCAGAGGGCTGGGCCAGGCACTGCTCGATGCCGCGATCGGAAACGAGCAGGCCGGGCTGTGGGTTGCCGAGGAGAACCCGCGCGCCCAGGCCTTCTACCGGCGCAACGGCTTCGTCTTTACCGGCGCCAGGGACACGGTCGAGGACTGGGAGGGGCAGGCCGAGGTCCGGATGGCGCGGCCGGCCCGGCGATAGCCTCCTAGGAGCCCTCCAGCCACACCATGTGCCACGTGCCGGCCCACACCGCGGCGGCCACGGCACCGGCGGCGATGAGGACTCCGCCGAGCACCACCCAGATGTCCAGCACGCTGTAGGTGGAGACACGCGCCCAGGTCCGGCTGCCACCACCGAAACCGCGGGCCTCCATGGTCACCGCCAGCCGGGTGGCACGGCGGATGGCCTGGACCATGAGGCCGAAGCTCTGCCCCAGGGTGGCCCGCATGCGCTGCCACGGGTTGCCGCGCGATCCCACGCCGCGGGCGCGCCGGGCCATGCCGATGGTCTGCCACTCCTCTGCCATCAGCCCCACCAGCCGCATCGCGGCCAGGGTCCCCAGCACAAAACGGTGCGGCAGCCGGGCCTTCTGCGCCAGGGCGTCCGCCAGGTCGGTGGGATCGGTGCAGCTCATCAGCAGCACCGCGGGCAGGGCGATGGCCAGGCCCCGGAGCAGAAAACCCAGCCCCAGCTGAAGGGAACCTTCGCTCATGGACCAGAGTCCGACGTCGAGCAGTATCCTTCCGCTGTCCGGCGCCAGGATGGAGGTGCTCCAGCCGCCCACGGCGGCGGCCAGGATCAGCGGCCAGCCGCGCTGCCAGAGCAGCGAAAACGTGAGCCCGGCCAGCGGAAAGACCAGCAGCTCGCAGGCGAGGGCCACGGAGGCGGACATCCAGTCGATGGACAGCGCCAGGGCCAAGGTGACCAGGAAAACCGCGGCGAACTTGGCCAGCGGATTGGCCCGGGTCAGCACCGCCCGGTTTCCGGCGAGTGTCAGTGCTTCCCTCATGTCGCCGCCTGTTCGGATGTCGGCTCGATGGCCCTGGGCTCGGGCCGGCCTTTGGAGCCCAGCCGGAGCTCGGTGCCGCCGAGCACATGGGTGAACTCCTCGTCGTGCGTCACGGACACCACGGCTGTACCGGCGTCGAGCAGTTCGGAAAGGAACGAGGCAAGTTCCGCCCAGGTGTTGGCGTCCTGGCCGAAGGTGGGCTCGTCCAGGACCAGCACCTGCGGGTGCGCGGCCAGGACTGTGGCCACTGACAACCGGCGCTTCTCACCGCCGGACAGGGTGTACGGGTTGGCGTCCACCAGATGCGTGAGGCGCAGGCGCTCCAGGAGTTCGTCGACGCGCTCCTCGCCGCGGCCCAGGTGGCGCGGGCCGAACTGCAGCTCGTCCAGGACGCGGCCGGTGACGAACTGGTGCTCGGGTTCCTGGAACACGGTGCCGATCCGGGAGATCAGGTGCTCGGCCTTCCACTTGTACGGGTCGATCCCGGCGCCGGCGCTCAGCTCAACGGTCGCGGAGACCTTGCCGTCCACCGGCGGCAGCAGCCCGGCGAGGGTCAGCGCAAAGGTGGACTTGCCGGCGCCGTTGGGACCTGTGACGGTCAGTGCCTCCCCTGCCCGGACCTGTGCCGTGACGTCGCGCAGCACCGGCTCGGGAGGTACGGCGCGGAAGCCGCGGCGCCTGGGACGTTCCCGCGACACCGCCAGCTTTTCGGCCGCGAGCAGCAGCCGGCCGCTATTGGCGTTGGACGGACCGGCGGCCGAGCGGTGCCGGGTTTCGGGAACGTAGCCCGGGACCCAGACGCCGGCGGCGGTGAGCATCCCGCGGGCCTGCTGGAGGACCTCGTCCGGCGTGCCGTCGATCAGCACCGCGCCGTCCGCTGCCGACCCCGGTTGCAGGACCACAATGCGGTCCACCAGGTCTTTCCACGCGGCAACCCGGTGCTCCACCACCACCAGGGTGGCCCCGGTCTTGTCGAGGCAGCGGCCCACGGCGTCCCGGACCTCCAGGACGCCGGCGGGATCAAGGTTCGCGGTGGGCTCGTCCAGCAGGATCAGTCCCGGCCTCATCGCCAGGATGCCGGCCAGGGCCAGTCGCTGCTTCTGGCCGCCGGACAGGGCCGACGTCGGGTGGTTCAGCGGCAGGTGGGCGAGTCCGACGTCGTCCAGTGCCTCGTGCACGCGGCGCCAGATCTCGCCGCGGGGCACCGAGAGGTTTTCGGCGCCGAAGGCGACGTCGTCGCCCAGGCGGGAAAGCACCACCTGGGTTTCCGGGTCCTGCTGCATGAGTCCCGCACGGCCGCGCTGCGCGCGCGACGGTGCGCCGTCGATGAGCAGCTGACCGCTCTCGTCCGCGTCGTCAGGGTCCGGCGCCCCGGTGCCTTGCGGACCGCCGTCGTCGGCCGAACTGCCGCCCGGGTCGCTGTCCCCCAGTACGCCGGCCAGGGCGTGAAGCAGCGTGGACTTGCCGGCCCCGGAGGGGCCCAGCAGCATGACCCGTTCGCCGGGCCGGATGTCCAGGTCCAGGGCGTGGACGGCCGGCTTGGTGCGGCCGGCGTGGCGCCAGCCCCAGCCGCGGGCGCGTACCGCGGCGGGGCGGACGCCGCCGTCGTGATGTGCGGGCATCAGGAGAAGACGGGCTCCGTGGCTGCCTTGCGGGACGCGAAGGAGCCCAGTACGCCCGTCTTAGCCAGGCCGCGGGTGGCGATCCAGGACAGGGCACCGGCGATGACTGCGCCGGAGATGGCGCAGAACACGATGTACGCGAGCTTGTCTCCTGGGGCGTAGGCGATGTTCCAGCCCCACGGCGCGAAGGAGTCGTTGAGGCCGCAGAACAGGCCCGCGCCGGCACCGGCAAGCAGTGAGGCCGGGAGGTTGAACTTCCGGTACACCAGGGCGGCGATCACGAGCTCCGCGCCCAGGCCCTGGAGGACGCCGGAAATCAGCACCGTGGTGCCGTACTGGGAGCCCATGATGAGCTCGCCGGTGGCTGCGACCGTTTCGCAGAACAGGGCCGCGCCGGGTTTGCGGATGATGAGCATGCCCAGGACCGCCGGGATCATCCAGCCTCCGGCGTACAGACCGCTCAGCGGCGGGTAGACGGCGTTGACGGGAGCGGAGATGAGGTTGGCGCCCTGGGACCAGGCCCAGAAGATGACGCCGCCGGCAACGGCGATGAGCGCCGCCACCACGATGTCCGCCACGCGCCAGTTATAGCTGGTCTTCTTGATTGCTGCTGTTGTCATGATGGTCCTCCTGAGGAACAGGAGGGGAAAGCGTTCCCCCGGCTGCCGGTGGCGGGCCACCTTCTGCCGGGCGCTCTGAGAACTCGACTCCCTTGCGCCGGTACTAGCCGGATCAGGTTCGAGGGTCTGCGGCTGTCCGCACTCTCAGCGCCCATCCGCGGCTGCTCTGGCAAGTGGCCTTTGCATCCCGACGGCGGCGCTCCCCTGTCGTAATAAATCTGCCCTTGTGGGCTGGTCCAGTTTACACCTCGGCGGCCCCGGAATTCCGGGGCCGCCGTCACAGTCGGGGAGGGCTCCCTGCGCGGCCGGGGCAGCCGCCCGGAGTACATTGGGGCCATGACGCTACAGGACTCCGGCAGCGCTGGCCTGCCCGCCTTTGACCCCGATTCCGCCGAGGACCAGCCGGCGGGAGCCCTGGAAGCCCTGATCGGTCAGATCGAGGGTGAAATCGCCGAGCTGCAGTTCCCGAGGTTCAGCAAGGACGACGCCCTGGCGCTCGGCCTGGAACTGGTTGAACGCGGCAAGGAGGACAACCTCCCCATTGCCATCGACATCACCAAGGGTGAACAGGTCCTCTTTCACGTGGCGCTCGAGGGTGCCACGCCGGACAACGAGGGCTGGGTGCGGGCCAAGCGGCGCACTGCCGTGCGCTACGAGGAGCCGTCGCTGCTGGTGGGCCTGCGCGGCAGGGCCGGCGGCGGACGGATCGAGGACAACGCCTGGTTCGACCAGTCCACCTACGCCGCGCACGGCGGAGCCTTCCCAATCTATGTCCGGGATGTGGGAGCGGTGGCCGTGGTCACGGTGTCCGGGCTGCCGCAGAAAGCGGACCACGACCTCGTGGTCCAGGCGTTGCGGGAAATCCACCGGTCCATGCGGCAAAGCTAGCGTTTCATGCCGATAGGCTGTTTCGTCCGGATAGGCTAGGCAAAGACCAGTGTTCACCACGCGAGGAGTTCCGGAATGAGTTTCTTCATCAAGCTGCTTGGCACGGGCATCAGCCTGCTGGCAGGATTCGCCGGCACCAAGGCCGTCGATACCATCTGGGAAAAGGTCACCGGGCAGAAGCCGCCCAAGGGTGACAAGGACGATGTCCCCACCACGCTGCGCACGGCCCTGACGTTCGCGCTCGTTTCCGCGTCCGTGAGCGCGGTCATCCAGGTGCTGGCCAACCGCGGCACGCAGCGGGCCATCACCCGCTTCGCGAAGACCCAGGACATCGTCTAGGCCCCGACGCCGGCCGGTCTTACCGGTTTAGTCCTCGACCCACTCGAGCAGATCGCCTGGCTGGCAGCCGAGCACTTTGCACATGGCCTCCAGCGTGCTGAAGCGCACGGCCTTGGCCCGTCCGTTCTTCAGCACGGCCACGTTGGCCGGCGTCAGGCCAACCCGGTCCGCGAACTCCCCCACGCTCATTTTGCGTTTGGCCAGTTCGACGTCGATGCGCACCACGATGGGCATCAGATCACGGCTTCCATGTCGGTCCGCAGTGCCGTGGCCTGCCGCAGCAGCGCGCGCATCACCACCATGAGCAGGCCGATGACGGCGCCGCCGACCAGCATCAGCATCAGGATCATCGGCACTCCGGGATCGTCGGCATTCAGCACGATGAAGAGGAAGAGACCGGCCAGCAGGACCCAGGCCGTGAGCACCGCCCACACGATCGCGTCCACCCAGGCCAGGGCTGCGTTGCTGAAGATGCGGTCCCGCTTGACCATGGTCAAGAGTTTCCAGGTGCTCACGATCACCACCTGCACGCAGGCCACTTCCACCACTGCGAAGACGGTCAGCGGCCACTGCAGGGGCGCATCGGCGGGGTTCTCCTGCGCCATGTAGGCAAACTGCCCGGGCAGGGACAGGGTCTGGAACACCAGCAGCAGGCCGAAGGCCGCTATCAGCAGGATCCGAAGCGCGGTTACCGCCAGGCGTGTCTTGTGCATGGATCGAGTATCGCTGGTTTCCTATCGATTTTCAATCGCCTACGACGGCGGGTGGTTACCGCCGTCGTCCTCTTCCGAGTCCTTGGCCGCCTTGGCGGCCTTCAGCACCACGGCCTCCAGCTCGTCGGTGCTGAGCAGTTCCTTGTGGAGGTGCTTGGTGCGGTAGCCGGCGCGGCCCACCATGTGGGCCGAGACCGGCACGGTGAGCAGCTGGAAGATCCAGGCAACGGCCAGCACCGGCCACACCCACCAGGTGCGCAGCTGCAGTCCCACCGCGGCCAGCAGCAGGAACAGGCCGAGCACCTGCGGCTTGGTGGCGGCGTGCATGCGGCTCATCAGGTCCGGGAAGCGGAGCAGGCCGATGGCGGCGGCGAGCGACATCAGGGCACCCACCACCATGAACACGGCCGACACAGCATCGATGACGGCATCCACGGCATTCGGTTCAGGACTCATTCGGCTGCCCCCTCCTGTCGGCCACGAAGCGGGCCACCGTCACCGAGCCGATGAAGCCGATGACGGAGATGGCCACCACCAGCATCAGGTTGTTCAGGTGCCGGTTCACGGCCATGTCGATGCACAGCGCCGCGCCGAGAATAGCCAGCAGCACGTCCGCCGCGAGGACCCGGTCCAGCAGCGACGGGCCACGGGCGATGCGGATAATCGCGCCCGCGGCGGCGAGGGCCAGCGCCACGGCCGTGACGGTGAGGACCAGTTCCATCATGCGCCTGCTTCCTGGTTCAGGGCGGCAAGCTCGTCCTTCGTTCCCATGATCCGGATGAGCCCCGCCTCGGTGTCGCGGACTTCCTTGCGCAGCTTGAGGACGTCCTCCCCGTTCCGGACGTTCAGTCCATGGATGTAGAGCGTGGAGGTGGACCTGTCCACCTCCACCACCAGCGACCCTGGGATCAGGGAAATCACGTGGCCGGTCGCCGTCACCATCAGGTCTGAATGGCTGCGCAACCGAACGGCGACGACGGCGTTGGTCACCTTGGGCCCCTGGGCCACCGCCAGGTAGAACACCTGGCAGCTGGCGGCCACCACCTTGCCGAGGAACACCGCGGCGAACGGAACGGCCCGCAGCACGTTGAAGCGGCCGCTCAGATCCACCGGCGGCAGGTAGAACAGGCGCGCCACGGCAACCGCCAGCAGGGCTCCGAAGAGCAGGTTGCCGGGGCTGAAGTCCTGCCAGAGCGCTCCCCAGACGATGACCAGCCACACCAGCAGCGGCAGTTCCTGCCGCAGGGACACCTTTTTCCGGCTCACCTTCCGCCTCCGCTCAGCGCCAAAGCGGGAACGGGTGTGCCGTCACCAAGCACCGCCTGGATGTAGGCGGACCTGTCCAGCATGGCCGCGGCGGACTGGTCCGCCACGTGGAAGAGCGGCCCGGCGAAAACGGTGAGCGCCACACCCAGCACCACCAAGCCCAGGGTGGACCCCACCATGGTCCGCGGCAGGAGGCGTAGCGCCGTCGTGCCGGCTTCCACTGCCGGGGCGGGAGCGAGGAGCACCGGGTCAGGGTGCTCCGCGTCCTCGGCCTTGCGCCAGAACGCACGGTTCCACACGCGGGCAACGGCCAGGAGGGTCAGGAGGCTCGTCAGCACGCCGCCGATCACCAGGGCATAGGCCAGCGGGGTGCCCAGTCCGATGCCGGCCTGCATCAGGCCGAGCTTGCCCAAGAATCCGGAGAAGGGCGGGATGCCCGCAAGGTTCATGGCGGGAACGAAGAACAGCAGCGCCAGCAGCGGGGACAGTTTAGCCAGCCCGGCCAGCCGGTCCACGGAGGAACTGCCGCCCCGGCGCTCGATCAGGCCGGTGACCAGGAACAGGCTGGTCTGGATGGTGATGTGGTGCGCCACGTAGAACACTGCAGCGGCCAGCCCTGCCACGGAGGACATCGCCAGGCCGAACACCATGTAGCCGATGTGGCTGACCAGGGTGAACGACAGCAGACGCTTAATATCGCTCTGGGCGAGCGCACCCAGAATACCGACCACCATGGTCAGCAGCGCCACCACCATCAGGGGCGTGTTGAGGCTGTCGCCGGGGAACAGCAGGGTCTCCGTGCGGACCATGGCGTACACACCCACCTTGGTGAGCAGGCCGGCAAACACGGCCGTGACCGGGGCCGGCGCGGTGGGGTACGAGTCCGGAAGCCAGAAAGACAGGGGGAACACGGCGGCCTTGATGCCGAAGGCCACCAGCAGCATGACGTGCAGGAGCGTCTTGGTTCCCTGGTCCAGTTCGGACAGCTTGATGGCAAGGTCCGCCATGTTGATGGTGCCGGTCGCGCCGTAGACCATGGCGATGGCGATCAGGAACAGCACTGACGACACCACCGAGACCACCACGTAGGTGACGCCCGCCCGGATGCGCGGGCCCGTTCCGCCGAGGGTCATCAGCACATAGCTTGCCGTCAGCAGGATCTCGAAGCCGACGTAGAGGTTGAACAGGTCCCCCGAGAGAAACGCGTTGGAGACCCCGGCCACGAGGATCAGGTACGTGGGGTGGAAGATCGACACCGGGGCATCCTGGTCGCCGTCGGCCATGCCCTGCCCGGTGGCGTACACGAGGACGGCCAGGCTCACCGCAGAGGACACCACGAGCATGAGCGAGGAGAACTGGTCCACCACCATCACGATCCCAAAGGGCGGCACCCAGCCGCCGATGTTCACCGCGGACGTGCCGCCGTTCCAGACGGACGCCAGCAGCAGGCACTCCAGCAGCAGGGTGAGCGAGAGCAGGCCGATGCTGACGGCGCGCTGCGCGCGGGAGTGCCGGATCAGCACGAACGTCAGCGCCGCGCCCAGGATGGGAAGTACGACGGCGAGCGGGGCAAGGCTTGCGAGGTTCACTTCGCGCCTCCGTCCGTAGCCGTGCCGTTTTCCGCAGCGATGTTGCCGGATCCCGGTTTCTCCTCCAGCGCCGCGTGTTCCGCCAGGAGGGTCCGGCCGCCTGCCTCCACGGTCGCCGACGGCTCCGCCGCCGCGGAACCGTCCGGGCCGGAACCGTCAGCGCCGCGCATGGGCAGCGGGAACTCGGAGGTTTCCACGGGGATGACGGCGTCGTCTTCGGCGTCGAAGCTGGGGGTCTCGGCCACTCGGCGGTCCTCGACGTCGTCCTGGATGTCGTCCTGGCGGGCAAGCACCCAGGTCCGGTAGATGATGCCCAGCATGAAGGCCGTCACCGCGAAAGAAATGACGATGGACGTCAGGATCAGTGCCTGCGGCAGGGGGTCGTTGTAGGACGCCGGGTCCGTGTCCTTGCTGAAGAAGGGGGCCAGCCCGGCGTAGCCGCCCGTGGCGAGGATCAGCAGGTTGGTGGCGTTGGCCAGCAGCATCAGCCCCAGCAGCACGCGCGTGAGGCTGCGTTCCAGGATCAGGTAGATGCCGCAGGCATAGAGCGCGCCCATGACCGTCAGCAGGGTCAGGTTTACCGTCATTCCGTGCCGCCTCGGGTTGATCCGGCGGGGATGCCACCGGGCACTTCTTCGCCGCGCCCGTCGCCCTCCTGCGCGGCCTGGGGCCCGTCCTGCTGCAGGGGCCGTTCCTCAAAGTGCTCGTCGATCTCGGCGCCCAGGCTGCGGAGCACATCCAGCACCAGGCCGACGACGACGATGTACACGCCCGTGTCGAAGATGGTGGACGTGACGAACTTGATGTCGCCGAACACCGGCAGCCAGAACTCGATAATGGCGCTCTGGAACACCTGGCCGCCGAAGAGGACGGGGGCGGCCCCGGACAGCGCGGCCGTGGCCAGTCCGATTCCGAGCAGGGTGCCGGCACTGATGGGGGTGGCTTCGCGCAGTTCGAACCGGCCGCCCGCAAGGTAGCGCAGGGTCAGGGCCAGCCCGGCCATGAGGCCGCCGGCGAAGCCGCCGCCGGGGAGGTTGTGCCCGGCCAGCAGCAGGTAGAGCGAGAAGATGATCATCGAGTGGAAGACCAGCCGGGTGACCACCTCGAAAATGATGGAGCGGCGCTCCGGCGCCAGCGTGCGCCCGGCAACGAGCCACGGGTCCCGCGCGGCCGCAGCGAACTTCCGGGTCAGCGCCAGCGCGGCGCCGTCCCGCGATGACTTGTCCACGCCGTGGCGGCGGCCGACGGTCCCCTCGGCCACTGCAGAAGACGTGCGGAGCCGGTCCCCGCGGCCCCGGACGAAGATGAGGCTTGCCACGCCGGTGGCGGCCAGCGCCAGCACGGAGATCTCACCGAAGGTGTCCCAGGCGCGGATGTCCACGAGCGTGACGTTGACGATGTTGAACCCGCCGCCGCCCTCGTACGCCAGCTTGGGGAACCCGAGGGAGACGGGCGTGGCGATGCGGGCGCCCATGGCGTGGATGGCGGCGAAGACCATGGTGGCGCCGAAGGACAGGCCGATGATCACGCGGACCACCCGGTACTTGCCGCGGGTGCGGTCCCGCAGTTCCGCGGGGAGGCTGCGCATGGCCAGCACGAACGCCACCAGGATGATGGTTTCGACGAGCATCTGCGTCAGGGCCAGGTCCGGGGCGCCCTGCAGCGCGAACATCAGGGCGATGCCGTAGCCGGTGACGGACACCATGAGCACTGCAAGGAAGCGCTTGTTGGCACGGACAGCAGCGAGGGCCCCGATGACGATCCCGGCTCCGGCCACCAGTTGCAGGGGCGAGTTGGGGTCGATGAAATACAGCCCGTCGGGAAGCGGCTTGTTCGCGGCGATCAGGGCGGACAGGGGCAGCACGAAGGCGACGCTGAGGATGACGGCAAGGTAGAAATACAGCGAACCGCGCTGCGTGCGTCCGGTGATCCACACGGCGATGTCGTCCAGTGCGCCGATGGTCAACTGGTAGCCGCGGTCGGCGTCGAACCAGGGCGGAACGGCGCTCTGGATTCGGTCCACCACCGCCCGACCGTAGAACATCGCCGCGCCGGCGGCGAAGGTGATGGCGGTCAGGCCCAGCGCGGGGGTCAGCCCGTGCCACAGCGCAAGGTGCCCTGCGGCGCCTGCCGCGCTGCCGGCGTCGTGCGTTCCCCCGGTGAGCGGTCCCCCTGCAAACAGGGCGGCGTACGGCTGGATCCAGGCGTCCACCGGAACGGGCCACAGGCCGTACACGATGGTCAGGCCGCTCAGGACGGCCGGGGCTGCCAGGAAGGAGGGCCTGATGGCCTTGAACGGGGTGGGCCCGACGCCCGGCTTCACGGCGAAGGCACCCCACATGAAGCGCGCACTGTAGGCGAAGGTCAGGATGGAGCCGAGTACCGTGCCCGCCAGGACCACCGCGCCCCAGGGCCCGTAGCCGGGCTCGCCGGCGAAGTGCACGAACGCCTCGAGGACCGACTCCTTCGCCACGAAACCGCCCAGCAGCGGGATGCCGGCCATGGAGGCGGCGCCGATGCCGGCCACGATGCCGAGGGCCCGGGAGGAACGGAAAACGCCTGAAAGCTGGCGGATGTCACGTGTGCCGGACTGGTGGTCGATGATGCCCACCACCAGGAAAAGCGTTGCCTTGAAGAGCCCGTGCGCGAGCAGCATGGCGAGGCCGGCGAGCGCCGCGTCCGGCTTGCCGAGCCCCACCACCATGGTGATGAACCCGAGCTGGCTCACGGTGCCGTAGGCCAGGATGAGCTTGATGTCCGTCTGGCGCAGGGCCCGGTATCCGCCCACGAGCATCGTGGCGAGCCCGAGCCCGAGGACCACCGGCAGCCAGTAGGCCGTGTCCGTGAAGCCCGGGGCAAGGCGCGCCACGATGTACACGCCGGCCTTCACCATCGCGGCGGCGTGCAGGTACGCGCTCACGGGGGTTGGCGCCGCCATGGCGCCGGGAAGCCAGAAGTGGAAGGGCACCAGCGCGGATTTGGTCACCGCACCGGCCAGGATGAGGACGACGGCGGCGCCCACGGCTCCCGCCGCCGGCCCGGAAACCAGCTGCGGTGCCTGCTCGAGGATGGCCGAGATCCGGTAGGTGCCGGCGCTGGCCCCGAGCATGATCAGCCCGACGAGCATCGCCAGGCCGCCGGCTGTGGTGACCATGAGGGCCTGCAGCGCGGAGCGGCGGGCGGCAAGCCGTGTCCGCGCGTACCCGATCAGGAGGTAGGACAGGACCGTGGTGAGTTCCCAGAAGATGAACATCATCAGCAGGTCGTCCGCGGTGACCAGCCCGAACATGGCCCCGGCGAATGCCAGCAGCTGCGCGCCGAAGCCGCCGAGGTAGCTGTCCTTGTCCTTGAAGTACTGTGCGCAGTAGACCAGCACCAGGGCGCCGACGCCGAGGACCAGGAGGGACATGACCCAGGCCAGGGCGTCCATGCGGAAGGCGAATTCGATGCCGAGGCTTGGAATCCACGGGACGGATTCGGCGGGGGCTCCGGTGTTTGCTTCTCCGGTGGCGTAGACGGCGGCGTGCTGGAACAGGAGCCAGATGAACGAACCGGCGGGGACGGCGGCCAGCGCGTAGAACGATTTGCGGCCGAACTTCCGGAAGATGAACGGCGCCACAGCGGCCACCGCGAAGTGCACGGCAAGGACTGTGATCACTGGTATCTCCGCAAAGTCAGAATTCGGTTATCAAAGGTTGGAGCAGGCGGTCATTCGTTGGGTTCGGTCCCGACAGTTTATCAAGGGGGCACTGACACTTTTCCCCGGCCCTGGCCAGCCGCAGCGCAAGTTTCGCCAGCCTGCGGGGGAGTTCCCGTTCCCTGTTCGCTCCGGGCGGATAGCATCGGCCTATGAACTCCGCAGCCGCACCCGAGGCAACGCAGCCGTCGTCGGAACTTGAAGCAGGGCCGCATGCTTCCAGCAAGGGCCGCGTCCTTGCCTGGGCGGCGTGGGACTGGGGGTCCGCGGCGTTCAACGCGGTCATGACGACGTTCGTCTTCACCGTCTACCTGACGTCCCAGGCGTTTGGCGGCGAAGACCGGGCATCAGCAGTGCTCGGCGGAGCGCTGGCCATTGCGGGGGCGGCCATCGCGCTGCTCGCACCGGTCACGGGCCAGCGGTCCGACACCGGGGGCCGCCGCAAGCTCTGGCTGGGGGTTAACACGGCCGCCGTCGCGATCCTGACGGCATTGTGCTTCTTCGTCTTTCCCCGGCCCGAGTTCCTCCTGCTGGGAGTGTCGCTGATCGCCGTTGCCAACGTGTTCTTCGAGTTCGCGGGCGTGAACTACAACGCCATGCTGGCGCAGATTTCGACGCCGCGGAACATCGGCAAGGTCAGCGGGTTCGGCTGGGGCATGGGCTACCTGGGCGGCATCGTGGCCCTGCTCATCGTGCTCCAGCTGTTCGTGCAGCCGCGCTTCGAGTGGTTTGGCGCCTCCACCCAGGACGGCCTGAACATCCGGCTGGTGGCGGTGTTCTCCGCCCTGTGGTTCGTCATCTTCGCGCTGCCGGTGATGTTTGCCGTCCCGGAACTGCCGAAGCCGAAGCGCGCGGCGCGCCTCGGGTTCCTGGCGTCGTACGGCCTGTTGGCGCGCAGGATCAAGGCCATCTACCGGACCAGCCCCCACACCATCTTCTTCCTGCTGGCGAGCGCCATCTTCCGGGACGGGCTGGCGGCGGTCTTCACCTTCGGCGGGATCATCGCGGCGGGCACCTTCGGCTTCGCACTGCCGCAGGTCATCTTTTTCGCGATTTTCGGCAACATCGTCGCGGCCGTGGGCGCGATCCTCGGCGGCTTCCTGGATGACAGGGTGGGGCCCAAGGCCGTGATCATCGGTTCCCTCACCGGCCTGCTGGTCGCGGGAACGGTGATCCTGGTGCTGGGCAACGACAATTACACGTTCCTCGGAGTGCCCTGGTCCGGCGCCACGACTTTCTGGGTTTTCGGCCTGTTCCTTTGCCTGTTCGTCGGGCCCGCACAGTCCTCCTCGCGCGCGTACCTGGCCCGGCTGGCTCCGCAGGGAGAATCCGGCGAGCTCTTCGGCCTGTACGCGACCACCGGCCGCGCCGTCAGCTTCCTCGCGCCGGCCCTGTTCACGCTGTGCATCACCGTTGCCACTCCGCTGGTGGCCCAGGGCGAGGCGCAGCGCTGGGGCATCCTGGGCATCATGGTGGTGCTGCTCGCCGGGCTCCTTGTCCTCCTGCCGGTCAAGGCCCCGAGCGAAGCCGAGATCGCCGTCGTCCCGCAGTCCTGACCTGCTCCGGCCCGGCTCCAGTCCGGCGTCCGGTCCGCCTCAGAGTGCGACGTACACTTGCGCCCCTGGCGGGGCCCCAGATTCAGTCGAAATCGCAGGTTCGCGGACTAGGCTGATGTTATGTACGTGGAAGAGACAGACCTCCCGGGACTGGGCAGGCGCAAGGACTTCATGACAGCATCCGGCCGGCGCATCGGGGTGGTGGAACTGCGCGAGGGCCAGACCGAGCTGTTCGTTTCCACCTGGGATGACCCGGACACCTGCCAGGCCTCCATTCCGCTGACCGGCGAGGAGGCGGCGTGCCTGGGAAATCTGCTCGGCGGCCAGCACATTGCCATGGCCCTGACCGAGGCCCACCGGGAAGTTCCCGGCATCGCCACCCGGCAATTCTCCATTGCCGCGGACTCCCCGTTCCAGAACCAGCCGATGGGCAAGGCCCGCATCCGCACCAGGTGCGGCGTTTCGATTGTGGCGATCATGCGTGAAGGCGAGGTGGTTCCGTCGCCAGGGCCCGACCTCCTCCTTCACCCCGGTGACCTGCTGGTCGCCGTCGGCACGCAAGAGGGGCTGGACGCTGCGGCCGACATCCTGCGCAACGGCTGACCCACATGGATCGCGTGGCCTTGTCCCTCATCGAACTCGGGGCAGTTGTATTCTGCCTCGGACTGCTGGCGAGGCTGGCGGGGCGGATCGGGATGTCTCCCATTCCGCTGTATCTGGTGGGCGGGCTGTGCTTCGGCGCCGGTGGCGTCGTGGAACTGAGCGGCATGAAGGAGTTTTCCCACCTCTCGGGTGAGATCGGCGTCATCCTGCTACTGCTTATGCTCGGTCTGGAATATACGGCGAAAGAGCTTGTGACCGGCCTGCGCAGATCGTGGAAGGCCGGCATCCTCGACTTCGTCCTGAACTTCATTCCCGGCGCCGCCCTTGCTGCCCTTCTCGGCTGGGGCGTCGTGGGCGCCATGGTTATGGGCGGCGTCACGTATATATCGTCGTCGGGCATCGCGGCCAAGGTCATCACGGACCTTGGCCGTATCGGTAACCGTGAGACGCCAGTGGTCCTTTCCATCCTGGTCTTCGAGGACCTGGCCATGGCAATTTATCTGCCGATCCTCACCGCCACGCTTGCCGGCGTCAGCTTCCTGGGCGGCCTGCAGACCGTGGGCGTCTCGCTGGCTGTGGTCACGGTGGTGCTGCTGGTTGCCCTGCGGCACGGGCACCATGTCTCCAAAGCCGTGCACAGCGAGAATTCGGAGGTTTTCCTCCTGAACCTGCTGGGGGCAGCCCTGCTGGTGTCCGGCGTGGCTGCGGTGCTGCAGGTGTCCGCCGCGGTGGGCGCCTTCATGCTCGGCATCGCGATCTCGGGCGCCACGGCCCACAGTGCGACGCGGATCCTTGAGCCGCTGCGGGACCTCTTCGCCGCCATCTTCTTTGTGGCGTTCGGGCTCAACACCGACCCCACCTCCATCCCCCCGGTGCTGGCGTGGGCGCTTGTCCTGGCGGTGATCACAGCCGTCACCAAGATCATCACAGGAGTGTGGGCTGCCAAGCGTGCCGGCATCGCGCGGCCGGGCCGCTTTCGCGCCGGGGCTGCGCTGATTGCACGCGGCGAATTCTCCATTGTTATCGCTGGCCTCGCCGTGACGTCCGGGGTGGTTACGGCCGAGCTTGCGGCCCTCGCCACGGCGTACGTTCTCATCATGGCGGTCATGGGCCCGCTGGCTGCGCGCTACGTCGAGCCCCTCGTCAAGAAGTTCTCCCGTCCGGCGCGGCCGGAGCCCGTCCGGGCCTGAGTCCGGGTCGGACCCGGTTCAGACGGCCCCACCCATCGAGAGGTGAGATCCCGACGTTTGCTGGCCAGCCAGGCGACGAGACCTCACCTCTCGGCGCAAAAGGCCGCGCTAAATGTCGGTGCGGTGGAAGTTCAGGTGGCTGCGGCTGGCGGTGGGTCCGCGCTGGCCCTGGTAGCGGTTGCCGTACTCGCCGGAGCCGTACGGGAACTCGGCGGCGGACGTCAGCCGGAAGAAGCAGAGCTGGCCGATCTTCATGCCGGGCCAGAGCTTGATGGGCAGCGTGGCCATGTTGGACAGCTCCAGCGTGACGTGCCCGGAGAACCCGGGGTCGATGAAGCCGGCCGTTGAATGCGTCAGCAGGCCGAGGCGGCCAAGCGAGGACTTGCCCTCAAGACGCGCGGCAATGTCGTCCGGCAGCGTGACGGTTTCGTAGGTTGAGCCGAGCACGAACTCGCCGGGGTGCAGGATGAACGGCTCGCCCTCCTCCACCTCCACCAGCCGGGTCAGCTCGGGCTGCTCTTCAGCGGGGTCGATATGGGCGTATTTGTGGTTGTCGAACAGCCGGAAATAACGGTCAATCCGGACATCCACCGAGGACGGCTGGACCATCGCGGCTTCGTACGGATCGAGGACGATCCGTTCGGAATCAATTTCGGCACGAATGTCGCGGTCAGAGATCAGCACACCCTCAAAAATACCATTGCTGCTCCCCTGCCCTGCCGCTAGTGTTGCGTGAACAATCAGGCTGGCGGTCTCACGTCACACGGCCAGAAGTAGAGCTGGGGATATTTTGAACAGGATTGCGGCCAAGGCCGCTGTTGCACTCGCCTGCGCCCTCGCGCTGGCCACGCCCGCGGCAAGTGGCCTGCCAACCGTGGCAAGCGCCGGAAGTTCCGCGACGCCCGCCGCCATGCCGGGCGCCACTGCCGCCGCACCCGATGCAGCCGCTGCGCCGTCTGCGGCAACGCCCGACGGCGGCGGACCGGCTACCGCGGCACTCCCACCACGGCTTCCACTCACCGGAGCTGCTGACCCCGCACCGCACACTGAAACACCCGCGGAGACGACGGCGGCCACTGCCGCCCCGGCGCCCGCGACCGCCCGGGAAGAGCCCGCCCCTCCAAGCCCCGCCACGCAGCCCGCGCCCGCGCAGCCCGCTCCGGCCCGGACCGCCAGCCCAGCTGCAGAGGGCCCGCCGGAGCCGGCCTCCATTCCGCCGCTCTCGGCACCCGCCGATGCCTTCGTCGCGCCGCAAGACGCCGCACCGAAAGACACGGCGCGGACGGACCAGGGCGCCGCCGCGAAGGGCCTGCTGACGCCGCAGGCGCTGGTGCCGGACAGCAACGCCGCCCAGGTGGCCGCCGTCTTCACCGCGATCAACACCTACAGGGCCTCCTTGGGCCTGCCTGCCGTCAGGTACCACGCAACGGTTGCCGGCATGGCGCAGGAATGGTCGGACAGCATTGCCTCCCGCGAGGTCATTGAACACCGGGCCAACTTCTGGACAGACGCCCGCGCCCTGAGTCCCACCAACGGCGCAGGCGAGGTCATTGCCGTCCGCTGGGACCGCGACGCCGCACAGCTCGTCGAGTGGTGGAAGAACTCGCCGTCGCACAATGCCATCCTCACGGACCCCCGGTTCAACGTCGTCGGCATCGGCATCACCTTCACCGACGGCAACTGGCAGACCGCACCCAACCGCTACACCATGTGGGGCGTGGTGGACTTCTTCGGCTACACAGCCCTGCCCGCCGGCACCACGGCCACTCCGGGTGGCAGCACCTCGGTTCCCGTGCAGCCGACCGACGTGTGCGAGCCCCTGGTGAAACACATGCCGCCCACGTTCGACCTCGCGACGGCCGCCATCCGGAGCGCCGGCGACATCGTGTCGTTGGACTCAGCAGGGCAGCTCATCAACCGGCCCGCATTGGGCGCCGGACAGTTCGGCCCGCCCGAAACCATCGGCTCCGGCTTCGCGGCCGCCCGGCAGGTTTTCGTCACCGACTGGGACCGGGACGGAGTTTACGACGTCCTGGTGCAATGGTCCGACGGCCGCCTCACCCTGTATCCGGGGCAGCTGGCGGGCGGGTTCCTGCCGCCGGTCACACTGGGACAGTCCGGCTGGGCGGGCATGACGCTGGCAGTCGGCGGATGGTGTTCCACCAACCGGCTCCCCGAGCTGCTGGCGCTCGACTCCGACTCAAACCTCTGGCTCTACCCTAACCGGGGCACCGGCGACCTCGTCCAGCGGACCCTCATCGCCTCCGGTGTCGACGCCACCCGGCTCGCCATGGCGGATTACGACGGCGACGGCTTCCAGGACCTGCTGGCACGCCAAGGCGACGGCAATGTTCTGTTGTACCGGGGTTCCGGCGGTCCGTCACCCAAGGCGGAAGCCCGGACGCTGGTCGCCAGCGGCTGGGGCGACGTGACAGCCGTCCGTGCACTGCACGGAGTCACCGGCGCGTACTCCACCGGCCTCGTCCTGCAGCGGACCGGGCAAGCCGGCCCCGTGCAGTACTGGAACCTCGACGCGGGAGTCCTGTCGCCGCCGTCGGCCATCCCCGGCACATGGGCGGGCCAGCAGTTGGCCCAGTAATAAAGCACTAAAACCTGGAGTTTTTGTCCACATATCGCGAGTTAAGGGCCCTTTAACTCGCGACAAATGGACGAAAACTCCAGCGGAAGAGGGGGAGCCTCAGTCCGCCGTCGTGCGTTCTTCGATAACGGCGGGGAGCTTCGCGAGATGCCCCACGGCCGCGCGGAGCCGGCGCCGGTATGCCGGGCGGAGGAAGCTCCAGAAGCCAAGCGCCGGCGCCTCCAGCGCGAACCGCACCCGGGTTCCGGCGGTCTCGGTGCTGAGGTAAAAACCGCCGCGCAGGAGGGACGGGCCGCCCACCACCTGGAACTGGATTTCGGCGCCGGGCCGGGCATGGGTGATCTCGTAATCCCGGGCCACCGGGCGGCCATGGGGCCCGTCTACGGTGACCTGGTACCTGGCCCCCACGCAGCCGGCGCTGCCCGAACTGAGCCCCACGCTCCGGACGTCGGCCTGCCATCTGGGCAGATTCGCGCCGTCCAAGAGGAAGGACCAGACCGTCATGGCGTCGCGCGCAACGAGGACCTCGTGTTCTGCACCTGCCATGGGGATCCTTTTCCGACGTCGGGCCTGCCTTGCGTAGCCCGTTCCCCTACCTGCAGCTAACGAGATTCAGGATAATCACCTGCTCCGGCCCGCGGCCGCGCACCGCCCGGGCCTTTACCGAACAGTTACGGGAGCCCTTTCTGCCCGGTGTTCCGACGCGCGCGGGCTCGGGATCCGGATGGCCGGCGTCACGGTACAACTGCGCTATGCTGGGTTCTGCCCCGGACAGTTTCCGGTGCGACTGCGGCTGTAGCTCAATGGTAGAGCGCTAGCTTCCCAAGCTTGATACGCGGGTTCGATTCCCGTCAGCCGCTCCAATCCCACCCCCGAATGCGCGGATGCCGGTCCTAGACCGCCCGGCGCACCACCCGCAGCACTCCCCGCCGGTTCCGCAGGTCCACCTTGAGCGTCAGCTCACCTTTGCGGGCAAGCACGACGGCGACAGTCGCCGCGGCGAGCGCCGGCACCCCGCCGGCCACCAGCAGCCCGGCGTGCGGATCAACGTGTTCGGCAATGAAACCGATCATGGGTCCGCCGAGGGCCTGGCCGCCGATCAGCACCATGATGTAGAGGCTCATCACGCGGCCCCGGATGCCCATGTTGGAGCTGGTCTGCACCAGCTGGTTGGACGCGGTGAGGAACATCAGGCACCAGAACCCTGACAGCACCAGCGCGGCGCCGAAGAGCGGCAGGGTGGGGACGGCGGCGGACAGGCACAGCATCAGGCCGTACATGCCGGCTGCCAGGACCACCGACCGCAGCCGGAGCTGCCGGCGCCGGGTGGAGGCGACCGCCCCGGTCAGCGCCCCGAGCGCCACCAGCGCATTCAACATGCCGTAACCGCCGGCGCCGATGCCGTACACCCGGTCCGCGAAGGCGGCGAGCAGCACCGGCAGGCTCATGGCGAACACCGAGATGAAGCCCACCATGAGCCACGGCCAGTAGATGGTGGGCTTGCTGAGCGCGTACCGCAGCCCCTCCCGCAGCATGCCCTTGGACTTGGGCGCCGGCGCGCTGACTAACAGCTCGTCCCGGCGCAGCAGCAGGAGCATGGCCACGGTGGAACAGCAGGCCGCCGCGTTGGCGGCGAAGGCCCAGCCTGCGCCAACGGCGGTCAGCAGCACCCCCGCGATCGCCGGACCGATCAGCCCGCCCAGCTGGAACGTCGTGGAGTTCACGCTGATGGCGTTGCGCAGGTAGCGGGGGCCCACCAGCTCGTGGACGAACACCTGCCGGGCGGGCTGGTCCAGCACGGTGACCAGGCCGAGCACCAGTGCTATGGCGTAGACGTGCCAGACCTCGATCCGCCCGGTGAGCGACAGGGCGGCGAGCGCAGCGGCCAGGACAGCCGCGGCGGACTGGCACACGATGAGGATTTTGCGCTTGGAGAACCTGTCCGCGACCATCCCGCCCCACGGACCGAGCAGCAGTGACGGCAGGAACTGCAGCGCCACGGTGAAGCCGACTGCGGTGACGGATCCGGAGAGCTGGAGCACCAGCCAGTCCTGGGCGATGCGCTGCATCCAGATGGCGATGACGGCAATAAAGTGGCCCGTGGCGAAAAGCCGGAAGTTGGGGACCCGGAGTGAAATGAAGGTGTGACGCCAGGGCAGGCGTTCACTGACGACGGCGACGGGCTGGGTAACGGTGGCCAGTGGCGGCGGCGGGGGTGTCACAGGAGTTTCCTCAGCTGAGCGGTCCGATGGGGGATGCCCTCAACGCTATGGCGCGCACTTCTGATTGTGGAAGACTATTGCTCCTATAACTCGCATTGCCAAGCGTAATGACCCCCGCCGTCGAGGAGGACGCATGTTCGAACCGGCCCAGCTCCGATCGTTCCTCGCCGTGGCCGAAACGCTGAGCTTCACCAAGGCGGCAGAGCGCCTGGGTCTGGCCCAGCCGACGGTCAGCCAGCACGTGCGCAAGCTCGAGGCCGCCGCCAAACGGACGCTCATCAGCCGTGACACAAGGGACGTCAGCCTGACGGACAACGGCGATGCGATGGCGGGGTTCGCCCGCAGCATCCTCGCCGCCCACGACGCCGCCGCCCGCTACTTTTCCGGCTCGGCCATGCGGGGGCGCCTGCGCTTCGGCACGGCGGACGACCTCGCCATCACCGGCCTGCCGCGGATCCTGCGCGAGTTCCGGCAGATCTACCCGCAGATCAACCTCGAGCTCACGGTCGGTCAGAGTGACCAGCTGTACAAGCGCCTGAATTCCGGCCAGCTGGACCTCGTCTTCGTGAAGTGGGTGGACGGGGCCAAGGACGGCACCGTGGTCCAGCACGACACCTTTTCCTGGGTGGGCCTCGAACAGACTGCCCTGGAGCCGGGCCATCCGGTGCCGCTGATCGCGTACCCGGCGCCCAGCCTGAGCCGCAAGCTTGCCATCGATGCGCTCGAATCCGTGGGCAGGACGTGGCGCATCACCTGCACCACCAAGCAGATCAGCGGCGTGCTGGCGGCCGTCCGCGCCGGCATCGGGGTGGCCGTGATGCCGTCCTCGCTGGTGCCGGAAGACCTGAAAATCATCACCCGCCGCTTCGAGCTGCCGCCTGTGGGGGACGTCGATTTCACGCTGATCAGGAACCCGCTGGCGAACGCCGAGGTCATCGACGCCCTGACCCAGGCCATTATGGGAAGGACCCTCAAAAAGCCGGCGTAGCAGGGCCGAAGCCGGAAAAATGATTGATAACCGTTCGCAGCTGGCTTATGCTGTGACTGTTGCGGTCATGCAGCGGCTGTCAACACACAGGTTTCGAAGACGAACATTGCTTGGCAACGAAGCCCGCCTTGTTCGGGATAGGTACGCCGTGACCACAGCCGCAAACCCCCGCTATACCCGCCACTCGATGACCGCGGATGCCGAATATGTCGGCCAGCCGAACTGCGAAAAGTGCGGAACAGACGAGTTCATTTATCTGGAGTCCTTCGTGCCGGCCAAGCACCGCCAGGACGGCACCGTCCGGAAGCTGGGCGAAGTCGCCTACACCTGCACGCGATGCGAGGACTTTTCCGCGCACAGCGTCCCGGCATCGTGGGCTCCACCGGGCTGGTATCTGGGTTAAGCAGCAACACGCAAAGAGAACGGGCGGGCACCTTCTGGGGTGCCCGCCCGTTCTCTTTGCCTTGTGAGGGCGACTCCCCTAGATCAGCGAGTCGGAGAGGTGGTTCGGCGTGCCGAACCGGTGGGCCGTGATGCTGACGGCCTGCTCGTGCAGGAACGGCAGCATTTCGATGCGGCCGGCCTCCGTCACCTCGTGGGCGTAGATGGCCAGATCCGGACGGCCGCCGGTCGCTTCGGCCAGGTCGGCTGCGGAGCCGCCGATCAGGCGGATGCGTCCGCCGGACAGGTTGTCCGCCGCGGCGAGACGGCCCGCGGATGCCAGCCACGCGGCGTCGTCCTCCACCGTCACGGGGATGTCCAGTCCGGTGAGCACCGCACGCAGCTGGGCGGGAAGTTCGACGCCGGACGAAACGGTAACGGGGGCGCCGGCAAGTACGCCGGCGGCTACTGTCCGGACGAGGGCGCGGAGGGATTCGCCGTCGGACAACCGCACGGTGACCGGCAGTGCACGGTAGCGGAAGATGTTCCGCTCGGCGCTGAGGTTGGAGACGTCCTTGGCGGTGCCGAATTCGTCCGCCCAGGCGAGGGCGTCCGAGCCCAGCGCCCGCTGCAGGGCCTCGGTGTCGGAAGCGCTGAGTTCACCCTTGACGGCGTCCAGGAGCCGCTGCACCCTGCGGTTCGCGATGCCCGCCGCGGCACCCTGGGTGCTCTCGGTGCTGGTCCAGTCGCCGAGGCCGGCGAGGTAGTTGGGGCCGCCCGCCTTGGTGCCGGCGCCAACCGCCGACTTCTTCCAGCCGCCGAACGGCTGCCGCTGCACGATGGCGCCGGTGATGCCGCGGTTGATGTACAGGTTGCCGGCCTGGATGGTGTCCAGCCACACTCCCAGCTCATCGGTGTTGAGCGAGTGCAGGCCGGCGGTCAGGCCGTACTCGATCTGGTTCTGGATGGCGATGGCCTCCTCCAGGGTGTCCGCGGTCATGACGCCGAGGACGGGACCGAAGAACTCGGTGAGGTGGAAGTAGGATCCGCGCTTGACGCCGTAGCGCACGCCCGGGCTCCAGAGCCGGCCGGTGTCATCGAGCTTGCGGGGCTCGACGGCCCAGTTCTCGCCGTCGCCGAGGGTGGTCAGCGCGTTGAGCAGCTTGCCCTTGGCCGGCTCAATGATCGGGCCCATCTGGCTGGTGGGGTCCTGCGGGTAGCCCACCTTCAGCGAGGTCACCGCGTCGATCAGCTGGTTGTGGAACCGCTTCGAGGTGGCCACGGACCCCACCAGGATCACCAGCGAGGCGGCGGAGCACTTCTGGCCTGCGTGGCCGAAGGCGGAGTAGGCAACATCCTTCGCTGCGAGGTCCAGGTCCGCGCTGGGGGTGACGATGATGGCGTTCTTGCCGCTGGTTTCGGCCAGCAGCGGCAGGTCCTTGCGGAACGAGCGGAACAGTTCGGCGGTCTCGTAGCCGCCGGTCAGGATGACGCGGTCCACGGCAGGGTGGGAGATCAGCTGCTGGCCGAGCTCGCGTTCACCCAGCTGCACCATGGTGAGCACGTCGCGCGGGACGCCGGCCTCCCACAGTGCCTCGATCATCACGGCGCCGCTGCGGCGGGCCTGCTTGGCAGGCTTGATCACGACGGCCGAGCCGGCGGCGAGTGCCGCAAGCGTGGAGCCGGCGGGGATGGCCACCGGGAAGTTCCACGGCGGCGTGACGACGGTGAGCTTCGCCGGAACGAACGTGGCGCCGTCGACCTGGTCCAGCTTGCGGGCGGACTCGGCGTAGTAATGGGCGAAGTCCACTGCCTCACTGACCTCGGGATCGCCCTGGTCGATGGTCTTGCCGGTCTCGCTGGCCATGACCTCGAGCAGGTCCGCACGGCGGGACTCGAGAACGTCGCCGGCGCGGTGCAGGATCTCGGCACGCTCGGCGCCGGACAGCGCACCCCACGCCTTGCCCTTTTCGACGGCGGTGGCGATCACGGTGTTGAGGGTGTCCGCATCCGTGATGGTGGCGGCTTCAACGGAGGCATTGCCCAGGGTCGACGCCGGGACCCGGTCCAGGATGGCCCGGCCCCAGTCGCGGTTGGCGGGCAGGGACGGGTCGGTGTCCGGGGTGTTCCGGAAGCCGGTGCGGGGCATCGGCTCTGCCGGGTGGTTGCGGTTCTGCAGGCGGTTGGGCGCCGGGACCTCGTCGTCGAGCTCTTCCAGGGAGGACAGGAAGCGCTGCTTTTCACGCTCGAACAGCGTTTCGTTCTCACTAAGCTCGAAGACGGCGGACATGAAGTTTTCCTGGCTGGCGCCCTCTTCGAGGCGGCGGATCAGGTAGGCGATGGCGACATCGAACTCGGCCGGGTGCACCACGGGTGTGTAGAGCAGCAGGGAGCCGACGTCCTTCTTGACGGCCTCGGCCTGGCCCTGTGCCATGCCGAGCAGCATCTCGAACTCGATGCCCGACTCGACGCCGCGCTGCTTGGCCAGCAGCCAGGCGAAGGCGATGTCGAACAGGTTGTGGCCGGCGACGCCGATGCGGATGTTGCCGATCCGGTCCGGGTGCAGCGCGTAGTTGATGACGCGCTTGTAGTTGATGTCCGAGTCGAGCTTGGTGCCCCAGGTGGCCAGCGGCCAGTCGTGCAGCGAGGCTTCCACCTGCTCCATGGGGAGGTTGGCGCCCTTGACCACCCGGACCTTGATGGCCGCGCCGCCATCAGCGCGGCGGGCGGCTGCCCACTCCTGCAGCCGGATCATGGCGGCGAGGGCGTCCGGGAGGTAGGCCTGGAGCACAATACCGGCTTCCAGGTTCCTGAACTCGGGCTTGTCCAGGATCCGGGTGAAGACCGCGATGGTCATGTCCAGGTCCTTGTACTCCTCCATGTCCAGGTTGATGAACTTGGGCTTGGGGAAGGAAGCGGCTCGGGCGAACAGCGGGGTGAGCTTTTCGACGACGTGCTCCACGGCCTCGTCGAAGGCCCACGCGGAGTGCGGGGCCACGGTGGAGGACACCTTGATGGAGACGTAGTCCACGTCCGGGCGGGCCAGCAGCGTGTGGGTTCCCTCGAGCCGGCGGGAGGCCTCGTGCTCGCCGAGCACGGCCTCGCCGAGGAGGTTCACGTTGAGCTTGATGCCGTCCTTGCGGATCTTGGCGATGGCCGGGCCGAGCTTGGAGTCGGTGGCGTCGACGATGAGGTGGCCCACCATTTCGCGGAGGACCTTGCGGGCCACGGGGATGACAACCTGCGGCAGGACCGGGGCCATGCGGCCGCCCACCTGGACAGCGCTGCGCATGTACCAGGGCAGGAAGGCGGGAACCTTCGGGGCGAGGGCGGCAAGGTTGCGGGCGGCGACGTGGAGGTCCTCGGGGCGGACCACGCCGTCGACGAAGCCCACGGTGAAGTCCAGGCCGTTCGGGTCCTTGAGGACGCCGGCGAGCTGCTCGGCGGAGGCGTCCACGGGAACCTTGCTGGCTTCGGTCAGCCAGCGGCGGACGAGGGCAATTGCGTCGGTGGCCAGAGCGGTCGCTTCGGCGACGTCGGACCCTGCCGAGGGGGTGGCGACGGCGCCGGATACAGTGGCGCCCTTGCCTGCCTGCACGCGGTGATCCGTTGCGGTGTTGGTCATGGCTTTCCTCGTTCTTTCAGTGCGATGTGATCGTCTTATTCATCAGTATGAGCCTCGCATCCCTTAAGATAAAGCGATCTTTCCTGAGCAATACACGTTAGAAATACCGATCGTTCTGTATTGCCGCCCGACACCCTGGATCGGCGCCGCTTCGCCGCCGGCGCGACGACGTGGGGAAGGGTTTGGGAAATCCCTGCAGGACGTGAGGAAGCGTCGCGGGAATCCCTCCAACAAGTGATCGCGCGTTGCATATCCCAAACGCTCGATCAGATCCTGCCGCCTTTTCCCAAACGCTCGATCAGATCCTGCCGCCTTTTCCCAAACGCTCGATCAGCTTTCGTCGCTTAAAGGCAAACCCTCCCGCACCTGACAGGTGCGGGAGGGTTTGCCGGCACGGCGCCAAAGGCGGGGGCTACACGGGCGTGTGCATCTCCACAGCCTCGTTGTGCCGCGGGCTGTTCGGGTTCATGAGGGAGTGCCGCTTGCCGTAGCCGAAGTAGATCACCAGTCCGATCACGAGCCAGATGACGAAGCGCAGCCAGGTCTCCCAGTGCAGCTGAAACATCAGGAAGGCGGAAGCCAGGACACCGAAGGCGGGGACCGCCGGCATCAGCGGCAGGCGGAAGGTCCGCGGCGCCTCCGGCTTGGTGTAGCGGAAGATGATCACGGAAACGCACACCACCACGAACGCGGCGAGGATGCCGATGTTGGTGAGGTCGGCGACAGCCTTGATGGGGAACACGCCGGCCAGAAGCGCCGAGGCAATACCGCCGATCCACGTCACGCGCTGCGGGGTTCCGTGCCGGTCGGTCTTCGAGAACCAGCCGGGAAGGAGGCCGTCGCGGCTCATGGAGAACCACACCCGGGTGACGCCGAGGAGGAAGGTGAGCATCACGGTGAGGATGGACAGCACGGCGAATACAGAGATGATGGTGGCGATGACGGGAAGGCCGACGCCCTGGAACGCCGAAGCGAAGCCGGCGGCAGGATCGATGTCCTTGTAGTTCTGCATGCCGGTGAGCACGAGGGTGGCGGCAACGTAGAGCAGCATGGCGATGATGAGGGACAGGACGATGGCCTTGGGCATGTGCTTCTTGCCGTCGGTTGCCTCTTCCGCCGCGGTACTCATGGCGTCGTAACCGAACACGGCGAAGAACACGGTGGCCGAGCCGGCCACGACGGGTCCGAAGCCGCTGGGCATGAACGGGGTGAAGTTCTGGGTGTTGATGTAGAAGACGCCCAGCCCGATGATGAACAGGATCAGGACAACCTTGATGGCCACGGCGATCAGTTCAAACCGGCCGAAGGTCTTGGTGCCGCGGGAGAGGATCCAGGTAACCAGGAGGCAGACAAGAATGGCCGGGATGTTGATGATGCCGCCCTTGCCCTCATCCACAGTGGACGTCATCCACGCGGGCATGTGGATCCCGATGCCGGCCAGGAAGGCATCAAAATACCCTGAGATGCCGATGGCCACCACAGCCACGATGGCGATGTATTCCAGTAGCAGGTCCCAGCCGATGAACCAGCCGATGATTTCGCCCAGGGCCACGTAGCCGTAGGTGTACGCCGAGCCGGCACGCGGAATCATGCCCGCGAACTCCGCGTAGGACAGCGCGGCGGCAGCCGAGGCCAGGCCGGCGATCAGGAAGGAAATCAGCACCGCGGGTCCGACGCCGGGCGTGTCCGCACTGCCGTGCGCCACAAGGCCTGCCAGCGAAAAGATGCCGACGCCGATGATGCCGCCGACGCCGATGGCGGTCAGCTGCCACAGCCCGAGGGACTTGAATAGGCCGCTGTGCTTGTTCTCTACTTCGATGTCGTCTATGGGCTTGCGCCTCAGGATTGACTGTGAAGGATCTGTTGTACTCATCGGGACTCCTGCGTAGGTGCGGCCCCATCATTTCGCCCTGTGATGGGGGTAACTCAATCTGTTTAGTATGCAAGGCGTGTTGCATTAGATAAAGTGCATACTTCTAACCAGTATTCGTTAGTCCAACTATTCATTTGTGCAATCCAAGGGAACAGTCCATGCTTGATGTCCGCCGGTTGAGGCTGCTCCGCGAGCTGAAGATCCGGGGCACGCTCGCCGAGGTGGCAGCAGCCCTGCAGTACAGTCCCTCCTCAGTTTCCCAACAATTGGCCCTGCTTGAGAAGGAAGTTGGGGTGGAACTGCTCAGGAAAACCGGGCGCCGCGTGCAGCTCACCCCGCAGGCCGAGGTTCTGGTGGCACATACAGCGCACCTGCTGGAAACCCTGGAGCAGGCCGAAGCGGATCTGGCAGCATCACTGACCACCGTCTCCGGCACGGTGCGGATCGCCGTCTTCCAGTCCGCAGCACTGGCGCTGATGCCTGACGCACTGACCCGCCTCGCCGCGACGTACCCCGAGGTCCGGATCGAGATGACGCAGCGCGAGCCGGAGACGGCGCTGCATGAGACGTGGGCGCGCGACTTCGACCTGGTCATCGCCGAGCAGTACCCCGGCCACGCGGCGCCGCGCTACCCCGAGCTGGACCGTGTACGCCTCACCGGGGACGCCATCCGCCTCGCAGTCCCGCCCCCCGCGCCGGCCAGGGCGACAGTCGAGTCACTCGCGGACACGGCCGAGATGCCCTGGGTGATGGAACCGCGCGGTGCGGCGTCGCGGCACTGGGCCGAGCAGGCCTGCAGAAGTGCAGGCTTCGAGCCGGACGTCCGTTTTGAAACGGCAGACCTCCAGGCCCAGATCCGCCTGATTGAGTCCGGAAACGCCGTAGCCCTGATGCCGGATCTGGTGTGGACCGGCCGAGGCACGACGGCGAAGCTGCTGGATCTTCCCGGCAAGCCGAGGCGGACGGTCTTCACGTCCGTGCGGCGCTCCGGCGCGCAGCGGCCCGCCATCCTCGCGGCACGTGAGATCCTTGCCTCGACCGCCGCCTCCATTGCGGCCGCCCAGGAAATCGACACCGGGGCGGACGCCTCCGGCGCCCCCGCGGCAACCCCCGGAACCACGACAACAGGCGGAGAAGTTGTGTAGCGGGGTGTTCCCTGGCTCACAGCCAAGCGTTGACCCCGGCGTTAGACTGTTGACGTTATGAATCGCACAATGTTTAAGTCCAAAATCCACCGGGCCACTGTCACGCATGCGGACCTGCACTACGTGGGGTCGGTCACCGTTGACCTGGACCTGCTCGACGCTGCCGACATCCTGCCCGGCGAGCTCGTGGCCATTGTGGATGTCACCAACGGCGCCCGCCTCGAGACCTACACCATCGCCGGCGAGCGCGGCTCCGGCGTGATCGGGATCAACGGCCCCGCAGCCCACCTGGTGCACGAGAACGACACCGTCATTCTGATCACCTACGCGCAGATGACGACTGAGGAAGCCAAGGCCTACGAGCCGAAGGTTGTCCACGTGGACAAGGACAACCGCATCATCCAGTTGGGCAATGACCCGGCCGAAGGCCTCACCCCGGGACTAATGCGGCCGCCGTTCGCACTCAACAACGCCGCACTGAGCTAAGAACATCGCCGCGACAGGCTAACCGCCAACAGCGAGATCCCTGCCACAACGTGAACCGCGGCTGAATAAATCTGATTAGGCTGGGATGGTGGATGCCACCCCCTGCCCAAGCCTGTCCCCCACGGCGACCCCGTGCTAGGCGTCCTCGCAGGCTTTTTTGTGGTCTGGTCCATCATTCTGGTGGGCATGTTCGTGGGCAGGCGCAAGATCCTGGGCGAGAACGCCCGCCAGGTCCTGAGCGGGCTGACCTTCTTCGTGGCCAGCCCCGCGTTGCTCTTCGAAACACTCAGCAGGGCGAGCCTCCGTGACGTGTTCGCCGCCCCCCTGCTGGTGGCAGGAGTCGGTGCCGTCGCCACCGCTGCCCTGTTTTTCATCATCGTCAGGTTCCTGCTGAAGCGCAGCGTCCCGGAATCACTGATGTCGTCCATGAGCGCCTCGCTGGCCAACTCCGCCAACCTGGGCATCCCGATCGCCGTCTACGTCCTCGGCGACGCCAGCCATGTCGCTCCCCTGCTGATCTTCCAGCTGGCGTTTTTCACCCCGATGTTCCTTATGGCCCTCGATGCCACCACCAGCTCGCACCGGACCACGCCCCTCCGGTTCGTGATGCTGATCCTGAAAAACCCCATGATCGTCGGTTCGGCCCTCGGGCTGCTGGTCGCGGGAACTGGGTTTCAAGTCCCGCCGCTGCTGCTGGAGCCCGTCCACCTGATCGGCGGCGCCGCAATTCCGGCCATGCTGATGGCCTTCGGCATGAGCCTGAACGGATCGAGGCCTCTGCAGGCGGATGCCGGCCGGAGAACCGACGCCCTGCTGGCCAGCGGCTTCAAGCTCTTCGTCCACCCCGCCATTGCATATGTCTTTGCGCGCTTCGCGCTCGGCCTGGATGGTGCGGCCCTGTTCGCCGTCGTGGTCACGTCCGCCCTGCCCACCGCACAGAATGTGTTTGTTGCCGCCAGCCGGTACAAGGCCGGGCTCACGGTGGCGAAGGACACCGTCCTGATCACCACCATCGTGGCCGTGCCTGCGATGATCCTCGTGGCCCTGCTTTTGGCATAACTGCGGCCCCGCCCCAAAGCACCACCCCTGACCGCTCCGCGGCTGCCGACCGAATTGGAGGAACCTTGAATACCACCCTGGACACGGTGATCATCGGAGGCGGAGCCATGGGTTCCGCTGCCGCCTGGGCGCTGGCTGCCCGCGGACGCGGCGTGACCCTGCTTGAGCAGTTCACGCCCGGCCACCACAAGGGCGCCTCGCACGGCGCAACCCGGAACCTGAGCCTTGCCTACGCGGAGCCAGAGTACGTCACCATGCTGGCTGAAACGCTGAAGCTCTGGGCCGAGCTCGAGGACGAGAGCGGGGAGCAACTGCTGGCGCGCACCGGCGTCGTCAATCACGGTCCCGACCCGCACCTCGGCGAGATCCATGCGGCGCTGAACGGCGCCGGCCTGCGGGCGGACTTCGTGCCGCTGGCCGAGGCCGGCGAACGCTGGCGCGGCATCCGCTTCGACCGGCAGGTGCTCCACATGCCCGACGGCGGCCAGCTCAACCCCGAGGCCGCCCTTCCGGCGTTTCAGCGGCTCGCGGCCGGGAACGGCGCGGACATCCGGCATGGCGTGAAGGTTGTGGGGCTGGACATACTCGACGACGGCGTCCGGCTCACCGTGGACGACGGCGGACGGACGGACGTGCTCACCGCCCGGCAGGCGGTGGTCACCGCAGGCGGCTGGACCTCCAAGCTGCTCGCTGGCTCAGTCGCCACCCCGCGCCTGACAGTCACGCAGGAGCAGCCGGCCCACTTCGGCATCACCGACGACGGCGCCACCTGGCCGGGCTTCAACCACTTCCCCGGCGAGGGCGGGGACTACGCGGGTTTCTACTCCCCCGTGTACGGCATGCTGACCCCCGGCGAGGGCATCAAGGCGGGCTGGCACGGAGTGGGGCCGGTCGTGGATCCGGACCGGAGGTCCTACCTGCCCGAACCGCGCCAGCGTGCAGCCCTCCAGCAGTACGCGAGGGACTGGCTGCCCGGCGTGGACGCCGACGCCATGACCGACATCAGCTGCACCTACACCACCGCCCCTGACCACAACTTCGTGCTGGACCGGATTGGCCCCGTGATCATCGGGGCGGGCTTCGCCGGCCACGGCTTCAAGTTCACGCCGGTGGTGGGCCGAATTCTCGCGGACCTTGCCACGGGCAGGGGCCCGGTGCCGGCGATCTTCGCGGCTTCCCGCGCCTAGGTTCAGCTCCGCTGGTGCCTATCCAGGAGCCGCGCGCAGCGGATGAACCCGAGGTGTGAATATGCCTGCGGGTGGTTCCCCAGGTGCGTCTCGGTGCCCGGATCGTACTCCTCCGGAAGCAGCCCCGTGGGCCCGAACAGGTTGACCAGCTGGTCGAAGAGGTCCCAGGCCTCGGCGATCCGGCCCACCGCCACGTACGCCTCGATCAGCCAGGTGGTGCAGATGTGGAAGCCGCCCTCGAGGCCCGGCAGGCCGTCGTCGTACCTGTACCGGAAAACCGTGGGTCCAACCCGCAGTTCCCGCTCCACGGCAGTGACGGTGTCGAGGAACCGCTGGTCGCTGACGTCGAGCAGGCCGGAGAGCCCGATGTGCAGCACCGCGGCGTCGAGGTCCGGGCTGTCGTAGGCGACGGTGTAGGACGCGGCGGTGTGGTCCCATCCTTCACGTAGCACCTCGTCCCGGATGGTGGCCGCCGTGTCCGCCCAGGCAGGGTCGGGGCTGCGGCCGTGCCTGGCGGCCGTGCGCAGGGCGCGGTCCAAGGTCACCCAGCACATCACCTTGGTGTAGACATGGTGTCTCGGCGCACGCCGCGCCTCCCAGATGCCGTGGTCCGGCTCGTGCCACCGCGCCAGCACGGCGCTGGCCATCTGGACCAGCAGCTCCCAGTGCCCGTCAGCCAGCGAATGCCGGGACTCGCTCAACCCGTGGATCAGCTCCGCGATCGGGCCAAAAACATCGAGCTGGACCTGGTGGTCCGCGGCGTTGCCGATCCGCACGGGACGCGAACCCGCGTATCCGGGGAGGCTCTCGATGATGGCCTCCGTTGAAAGCGGGGCGCCGGTGACGGAATACAGCGGATGCAGCCATTCCGGCCCGGGAGCGTTCGCCAGGATCCCGGTCAGCCAGCTGAGGAAACCGTCGGCCTCCACCGTTGATCCCAGGTCCACCAGTGCATTGACGGTCATGGATCCGTCGCGCAGCCAGCAGTAGCGGTAATCCCAGTTGCGGGTGCCGCCGATGCCCTCCGGAAGGGACGTCGTGGGGGCCGCAAGCACCGCGCCGGTGGGCTCATGGACCAGCGCGCGCAGCACCAGTGCCGAGCGCCGCACGAGGGACGGCTTGACGGACGGCAGGCTCAGGCCCTGTACCCAGCGCCGGGAATGATGCGCGACGGCGGCCCTGCGGTCCGCTTCACCTGTCCCGTCAGCGTGCCGGGGCTCCGTATCGCCGCACCTGAGGTTCAGGACCACCGGCCCGTGCTGCAGATTGACCTCGGCGGTGGCTGTTGCGTGCCGCCCGTCGGAAGTGATGGCAAACGTGACGTCCGGAGCCAGCAGGATGATGGGGTCGGAGGTGCCGACGACGTGGAGCTCGCTGCCGCGGGTCTCCATGCTGAAGGGCGCATTGGCGTAGTCCGGCCGCGGTGCGAAGACGATCCTGGCCGCCCCGGTGCCTGACAGCACCCGGACCAGGCTGGTGATGCCTTCCGGGGCGGGCTCAAGATAATCGGTCACGGTGACGTCCGCCCACCGCGTTTCCACGATCATGGTGCTGTCCACGTACCGCTGGCCAAGAACCCGCGATGCCTTGACGGGTTCCACCGAGAAGTGCCCGGCGGCGTCGCCGCCCAGGATGTGGGCAAAAAGCGAGCCCGAGTCCGGCAGGGGATGGCTCATCCAGCAGATCTTGGCCTCGGGCGTCACCAACGCGGTGGAGGAGCCGTTCCCGATCATGGAGTGCCGCTCCAGGCCGACGGCGTCCTCGCCGAAAAGCCATGCCCGGCGCAACTCGAAGAGGATGCCGAGCACGCGTGCGAATGATTCCGGATCCTTCAGCCGGTGTTTGGTCTCCGATGGCATGTCCCCTACCCACAGCCCCATGTCCGGGCCGCGGAGTGTGGCCATGGCCAGTTCGTCGCTCACGGCATCCCCGGCGTACAAGGCGGCGCTCACCCCCAGGCGGGCCCTCAGGTGGTCCAGGGCATCGGCTTTGGAGGGCTGCAGCACGGAGAGGTCCAGGACGGAGCCGTCCACAATGAAGAAGAGCCCGAAGGCCCGGGCAACCTCCTCCGCTTTCCTGGCACACCTGGCCACGACGTCCGGGGCGGCGGACCGGGTGTGGACAGAGACGGCGACGGGCTTCCGTTCGATGCTGATTCCCTTGTAGGCACCCACCGCTTCGAGCAGGGCCTGGTTGGCCTGCTGCAGCACCGACTCGGTGGCGAGGGACAGTCCGTGCGCGAACCCCATGTCGAACTCCGCACCGTGCGAACCCACCAGGTGGACTTCGGCGGGAAGCCGGGAGACGGCGGCGAGGTCACGCAGGGACCGTCCGGAGATGACTGCGGCGTGAGTGTTGGGCAGGGCAGCGAGGGCCCGGAGGGCGATGGCCGCGCTGCCCAGCGGCAGCGTTTCCGTGGAGATACCCTCGGCGGCGCACAGGGTCCCGCCGTAATTACAGGCCACGAGCAGTCCCGGTGTCCGGGCCAGGATCTTCAGTTCGGCGAGCAGCTGGGGCGTAAGCCCGTCGTCGGCTGCCTCCGATTGAACGAAGGCCCGCAGCAGGCCGAGCGGAAGGGATTTGGTCAGTAGCGCGGAATCGGCCACCGTCTGGTTGAGCGGAGTGGGCATGCGCGGCAATCCTTCGGATTATCCCCAAATCGGACTTAGACACCTAAAGTGTCCGGCGCAGCCGTTTCCCCTGAATATCCCGGTTATTGCGTTCGTGTTACTTTGCGGACCCTGTCCCTGCCGACCGCTGTCAGCAGTTGGGCGAATCGTATTCATATGCCCCGGCATCAGCAGCGGCCGTTCCGGAGCAGTCCCCGTTCTGCACGGCGGGGGCCTTCAGAAGGTCCACCGTGTAAGGCGTGGTGCCGGCCCTGTCGATGGCGGGACTGGTGCCCGTCAGGCGCAGGTCCGCCGGAGCACTCGCGAAGCGGACCGGCGCCGTCGTCGACGTGCTGTTCGGGGTGATGTTGACGGGGCCGTTCAGGACGTTCTGCTTCTCGGTCCAGCCGGAACCGTTGATCCACAGGGAGTTCCTGACGCCCACCAGGATGTTGGCGCGGATCACCGTCGAGGCGGGGCAGGTCGCGTGGCAGACGATCGCCTGTGAATGGGTGCCGGTCAGGTAGACCGTGTTGAACTCAAAGACGGTGCCGTTGGTGGGACCGAATGACGTTCCGTTTCCACGGGCAATCAGACCCTTGGCCTCGGAGCAGTTGGCGCCGCAGGTTGAACGGATGAGGTTGTACCGGAACGTATTGCCGTCCGCCGTGCCCGAGGACTTTCCAAGTTCGGAGAAGTTGTTGTTGTCAAGCGAAACGTTGTGGTGAATGTTGTTGCGGTTGCCGTTGTAGATTTCAAACGCACCGCCGTCCTGGTTGTAGTCATAGGATTTGCCGGTGGACCCGCTGACGGTGTTGCCGGAAAACTCGTTGTCGCTGCCGTTGATCAGTACGCCAAAAGCCCCCGAGTCGTCGCTGCAGTTCACGGCCGCCGACGTCCCGCAATTTGTACCCGGCGTGTTTACATTCATCACGCTGTTGTTGGTGAGTGAATTTCCCGTGTATTTGCCGAAGTCGGAGCCGGTGCCGACCTTAAGTCCAACGGGGTTGTAGGACGCGCTGGTGTTCCGCACGGTATTGCGGTCTCCGGTGACGCTGACTCCCGCGTAGCCGCACGTCACGGCGCGCAGGCCCTCAAGGATGGTGTAGTTGCCGTTGATCCTGATGCAGTTTCCGGATTTACCGCCGGTGACGATGGGGGCGTTGCCCGTGCCGTAGCTGTTCAGCGTGATGGGGGCGGTGGAGGTTCCGCTTTGTGCGGTGACGATGCCGCCGCTGAAGGTGTCGCCCCGCCGGAAGCTGACGGTGTCACCCGGCCTGAGCACCGCCTGGTTGACCCTGGACAGCGTCTTCCAAGCCGATGTGCTGGCCGTGCCGGAGTTGCTGTCGCTGCCGGCGGCGCTGACATAGTACGTGGTGCCCGCGGCGGACGCCGGAGCAGCCGCGCCGCCAATCAGCCCGCCGACCATGAGGAAGGTGGTGAGAACGGCCGCGGCCGGAGACTTGATCTTCAATTTTTCCCCAGGCATTCAGGATGGCGGCCTGGGTCTGCAGTGATGTGAGACCGCTACATTCAACCCAGCCGGCAATGAGCGTTTAGATCGAGACCTTGCGCCCTTAAAGCTAGGTTCCGCCCCGGTCGAAGTCAACAGATATGACTTAGACGCTCACCAGTCCGGCCACTTCTGCAAGGAGCTCCACCGAGCGCAGCCGTTCGGCGGTTCCGGTGCTCTGGTGCGCCACTATGAGCTCGTCGGCGTCGGCGTGCCGGGCAAAGCCGTCCAGGTAATCGAGCACGACGTCGGGCGTGCCCACGGCCGAGTACTTCATCATCTGCGAGACGTGCTGTCCCTGCGGCGAATCCAGGATCATGTCGGCCTCGTCGTCGGTGAATTGCCGGCCCCCGCCGAAGAACAGCGAGACGCGGGCCCGCATCGTGGCCCGCAGCATTTCCTGGGCGTCCGAGGCGGCATCGGCGGCCACCACGTTGACCCCGGCGATGACGTGCGGAGCGGACAGCTGCTCCGACGGCTTGAACTCCCGGCGGTACAGCGCGACGGCGTCCTGCAGCGCATTCGGCGCGAAGTGGGAGGCGAAAGCGTACGGCAGCCCCAGCTGGGCCGCCAGGCGCGCCCCGAAGAGGGAGGAGCCCAGGATGTAGAGGGGCACATTGGTTCCCCTGCCCGGCGTCGCCTCCACGCCCTGCACGCGGGTGGGCCCGGTGAGGTAGCCCTGCAATTCAAGAACGTCCTGCGGGAAGGTATCGGCCGACTGCGGGTCACGCCGCAGGGCGCGCATGGTGTTCTGGTCGCTGCCGGGCGCACGGCCAAGGCCCAGGTCAATCCGGCCGGGATGCAGGGTCTCCAGCGTACCGAATTGCTCCGCGATGGTGAGCGGGGAATGGTTGGGCAGCATTACGCCGCCGGCGCCCAGCCTGATGCTTTGGGTGTGCGCGGCAACGTGGGCGATCAGCACGGACGTGGCGGACGACGCGATGGAGGACATGTTGTGGTGCTCGGCGTACCAGACCCGCCGGTAGCCCAGCTTCTCGGCCAGCTGCGCCATGGCGACGCTCCCGGCAAAGCTCTCCGCCGCCGTCTGGCCCTTGCCGATGGTTGCCAGGTCGAGGATGGAGAGGGGAACAGTCACGGCAGGATGGCCTTTCGTAGGGGGTGCACAGGTGCCAGCCTCGATGTGGTTCGGCACGTAAGCAACAACGACGGCGGAGCCCGGGTTATTTCTTTCCCCGCCGGTGACGCTGTCCACATATCCCGTCCATTCACCGCCCGCTATGCTGGCGGCATGGCCAACAAGTCCACCGCAGATAAAGTAGCCACCATCCAAAAGGGATACACCCTGGAGGGTGCCACCATCGAGCTGGGCGCCGCCATCGTGGACGGTGAACTGTACAAGGACGCTCCGGTCCGGCTGCCGCTGTCCATGATGAACCGCCACGGGCTCGTGGCCGGCGCCACCGGCACGGGCAAAACCGTCACCCTGCACATGATGGCCGAGCAGCTCTCTACCGCCGGGGTGCCCGTTTTCCTGGCCGACATCAAGGGCGACCTCTCCGGGCTGGCCACGGCGGCCGCCGGAAGCGACAAGCTGGCCAAGCGGACCGAGAGCATCGGGCAGGCCTGGTCCGGGAAGACGTTTCCGGTGGAGTTCCTGGCCCTCGGCGGGGACGGCGACGGCGTCCCGGTCCGCGCCACAATTACATCGTTCGGGCCCATCCTGCTCTCCCGCGTCCTGGAGCTCAACGACACCCAGGAATCAAGCCTCCAGCTCGTGTTCCACTTTGCCGACAAGAACAACCTTGAGCTGGTGGACCTGAAGGACCTGCGCGCCGTCATCCAGTTCCTCATCTCCGACGAGGGCAAAGAAGCGCTCAAGGACCTGGGCGGCCTGTCCAAGGCCACCGCCGGCGTCATCCTCCGCGAGCTGGTCACCCTCGAGGCGCAGGGCATGGAGCGCTTCTTCGGCGAGCCTGAGTTCGACACCGCCGAGCTGCTCCGCACGGCACCTGACGGGCGCGGCGTCATCAGCTGCCTGGAGCTGCCCACCCTGCAGACCAAGCCGATGGTCTTCTCCACGTTCCTCATGTGGCTGCTCGCCGACCTGTTCGAGGATCTGCCGGAAGCCGGCGACCTCGACAAGCCCAAGCTCGTCTTCTTCCTGGACGAGGCGCACTTGCTCTTCAACGACGCCTCCAAGGCCTTCCTGGAAGCCATCACCACCACCGTCCGCCTGATCCGTTCCAAGGGCGTGGGCATCTTCTTCGTTACGCAGACCCCCAAGGATGTTCCTGCGGACGTCCTCGGGCAGCTGGCCAACCGCGTCCAGCACGCCCTCCGGGCGTTCACGCCGGAGGATGCGAAGGCGCTCAAGGCCACCGTCTCCACGTTCCCGGTCAGCGACTACGATCTCGAGGAAACCCTGACGTCCGCGGGCATCGGCGAGGCCGTCATTACGGTCATGAACGAGAGGGGAGCGCCGACGCCGGTTGCCCTCACCCGGCTGCGGGCACCGGAATCCGTCATGGGTCCCAGCAGCGCCGAACTGGTCAGGAGCACCGTGGCGGGGTCGGCGCTGCTCGCGAAGTACGGCACGGCGGTGGACAACGTCTCAGCGTACGAGAAGCTAACCGGCAAGGCAGGGGCGGCCACCGGCGCCGCGGCGCCGGGTCAGCCGCCTGTGCCGTCGCCCGAAGTGTTCGTTCCCGGCAGTCCTGACCCCACAGCCATCGACGACGAAGCCCGCCGTATCGAGGAGGAGATCCTCGGCCGCCCCAGCAGCAGGCAGCCCAACAGCCAGCCCGACAGCAGGCCCGCGCCTCCGCCCCCGGCCAGACGCCAGGCTCCCGCGTCCGGCGGCATGATGGATGACATCACCGGCGCCCTGGGCGGGGTCCTTGGCAGCGGCCTGAAAAGCATGGCCCGGTCCATGGGCACCCAGCTGGGCCGGGAGCTCCTGCGGGGCGTTTTCGGCACCTCGTCCCGGCGCCGGCGCTAGCGTAAGGCAGCGCCGGAAGCGGCCGGTGAGCCCCCGCCGTCGGGCCTTCCTGCACGCTGGCTGAGCGTCACGGGGACCGGCCCTACTCCAGAGTTGCCGGGCGTTGCAGGTAACGTGGGGTGCGTGCAAATGAGTCAAGCGTTGGTGAAGACGGCGGCCGGATGGCTGCTGGGCCTCATGCTTGCCATCGTTGGCGCCATCATTTCGGTCAATTTGGTCAACTCCTCCGTGGCCAGTCCGCAGCAGCCAGTCCGCGAATATCTGGAGGCCCTGCAGCATGGTGAAGGCGAGCGCGCGCTTGGCTTGCTCCGCGCGTCGGTACCTGACGCCGATCCCGCCATGCTCGACGGCACGGCCCTGCAGACCTCGGCCTCACGGATCACCAACGTCAAGCTCGGCGCCGCTGTTGCGCGTGGCGGCAACCGGGTAATGGTGCCGATGGACTACACCATCGACGGAAGCCAGCTGCATACCGAGTTCCTGCTGGAGAGCACCGGCACCGAATGGCTGTTCTTCCACAAATGGTCCTTCGTGCCCACCACACTGCCCACCGTGGACGTGACGGTGGTGAACTCCAGCGAGGCAACGATGAACGGCGTGCCGGTGAACATGCCCGGCGGCCACAACAGCTTCGCCGTGTTTTATCCGGGCGAGTACGAGGCGTCCCTCAACGGCCAGTACTTCGCGGCTCCGTCCACCCGGGCCACGGTCTCCGGACGGGAGGCTCCCGCCGCGCCGCTGAACCTGCTGACGCACGCCACGGACGAGCTGAACCAGGCAGTGTCCGCCCGGGTGAAGGAGTTCCTCGACAAGTGCGCCGCGGAAGCCGGCCAGCAGCAGCGGCTCCAGCCCGACTGCCCGTTCTACCACGTGACCAACAACCGCGTGGTGGACGGGACCATCAAGTGGAGCATCACCCAGTACCCGAAGGTCACCATCGAGCCGTTTGACGGCAAGTGGGTGGTGGCGCCGCTGGACGGCAAGGCCAAGATCACGGCCCAGCAGATCGACCTGTTCACCGGAGCCGTCTCGCCGCTGAACGAGGAGCACGACTTCAGCTTCACCACGCGTCTGGACATCGACGGCGACACCATCAAGGTCACGCCGCTGCTCACCTTCTAAGGCCTGGTGCCGAGCTGGGCGGTCTGCCGGACTGGCCCATCTTCAATGGCCCGTCCCCCATCATTACGGCCTCAGCAACCGCCTGTAAGGCCCGAAACCGGGCTGGTCCGGCTGCGGCCAGCGTGATGAACCACGGGCCAGGACCTCCCGCACCTGTGCCAACATCATTTCCGGCGCGTGAACGACGTCGTCATAGAAGAAGCGAAGGACCGGCAGCCCCCGCACGGCGGCGGCATTGTCCCGCCGCCGGTCCTTCTTGAACTGCCGCGACTCGGGATGGAAGGCGACCCCGTCGAGCTCCACGATGAGGAAGCCTTCCAACAGGAAGTCCACGGTTCCGATCCCATCGATCCAAACCTGGGTTTCGGTGGCGATCCCCGCCTCACGGAACAGAACGCGGGCCAGAGTCTCCAGCAGTGAATCGGAGCCCCGTTCCACCTTTGCCAGAACGTCCCGGGCCTTCCCGCAGCGGTTACCGACGAGGTGGTTGCGCAGGAACGTGGGGTCTATGTCTCCCCGGTTGTAAGCGCACTCCACCATCACCAGCGACTCCAGGGGCGGCAGGCACAGCAGGGATTGGAGCAGGACATCCGGGAGCGCGGCGACGGTTCCGTGGCGTCTCGGTTGCGTCAGGGCAAGGCGGTGGCTGACGCAGCCCTCGGCTGCCCGGCCGTTGCTGTGCCAGTAATGGGGCTGCGTTGCCGGACGGAGCTGCCATAGGCCGAACCTCGGAGCGGCTGACACGCAAGTCAGGAGGCCACGAATGCGCCCGGCCGCCACCAGTTCGGGGTCCGCCCCAGCCACGGCAAGCAGCCCGCGCTCAACCCGCAAGACCGCACCGCTACGGACGGCCCGGCGAATACTTGCCTCCGAGGCACCCCTGGCCAGCACGTCCCGTGTCAGCAGCACACCGCCGGCGGATCTGATGATGTACGCGGGATCCACACGTCCACCCTGCCTGCCGCATGACTCCCGCGTCAGGCATTACTTGGTCCATGTGAACAAGTGCCCTTCGTCGGTGGCCGGACAGGCCCGGTTTTGGACCCCAAAGCAACGGCAAGGGCCCGGCTTTCGCGCCGCGAGGGCGGAAAACCGGGCCGCGTCAGCCAGGCGCCGGCTCAGCCTCGGGGGACCTTAGTCCATGCCGCGCAGGTCCAGCACAAGGTCCGTGTCACCGTCGGCCTGCAGCACCACGGGGATTCCCCAGTCCTGCTGGTAGAGGTGGCACGCGGCGTGGTCGGGGATCTCGCCGTCTTCGGTTTCGGGGCCGTCGCAGGCAGCGGCGCGGGCGGTAATGTGCAGCACGCCCTCGGGAACGTCGGAGGCCAGCTCGAGCGTGCGGAGCAAGCCCACTGAGGTCCCGCCGCCGGACACGAGCAGTTCCGGCGGGGTGGAGGAGATCTTCATCTGGGTGGGGTCGCCCCAGCGGTCATCGAGCTTCTGCCCGGTGGGCGCCGTGAAGCGGACGGCGAGCTGCAGCAGCCCGGGGGCCACAGGGCTCTTGGGCCGGTGCGTCTGGGCGGCCCCCTCGTCCACCTGCTGGGCCTCCTTGGGGATGGGCACGTACACGAGCTGGTGCTTGTTCGCCTCCACCACCACCAGCAGCGGCTCGGAGCCCGCCACTTGGGTGTGGTCGACAATCACGTCAGACGGCTCGGCCAGGCCACGCGCCAGCGTCGAGACGGTGCCGGCGGCCGGGTCGTAGCGGCGCACAGCACCGTTGTAGGTATCGGCGATCGCAACGGAGCCGTCCGGCAGCACCGTGACACCCAGCGGGTGCTGCAGGCGCGCCTCGGACGCCTTGCCGTCGCGGAAGCCGAAGTCGAAGAGGCCCTTGCCCACCGCTGATTCAACGGTGACGGTGCCGTCGTCGTCGATCACCAGTTTGCGCAGGGCAGAGGTCTCAGAGTCCGCAACCCAGATGTTCCCGTCGGCGTCCTCGGCCACACCCGACGGCTGCGCAAACCACGACTCGTGGGCAGCCCCGTCCAGCAGGCCTTCCAGCCCGTTGCCGGCGACGATCGAGACATCCCCGGTAAGCGGCTCGTAGCTGAAGATCTGGTGCACACCGGCCATGGCGACCACCACGGCGTTCAGCTTGCTGGACCAGACAACATCCCACGGCGAGCTGAGGGCAACGTTCAGGGGGTGGTCCCCCAGGCGTCCGGTGAAACCGGCCGCGTCCTCGTCCACGCGGGCGGGCCCGGTCTCGAGGAGCCGCTGCACACCGCTTCCAACAAGGGTGGTGACGGTTCCGTCGGCGAGCGACAGTCCGCGCAGGCGGTGGTTGACGGAGTCGGCAATTACGACGTCGTAGCCCGTCTTCGCTGCCACGTCTTCCGGCAGCAGGACAAGACCCTGCGGTTCGTTGAACCGGGCGGCGCCGGCGGCGCCGTCGGCATGTCCCTTCTCCCCGGAACCGTACGTGTTCAGCACGGTGTGGAAGTCGGTGCCGAGCTCCAGAACGCGGTGGTGGCCGGTATCGGTGACCAGCCAGGTGCCCGCGTCGGCGGTGCCGTTGGCACCCGTGCCGGCGGCAGCACCGGCGTCGGACGCTGAACCGGCGGACGCCGAACCACGGCCGGCGGGAAGGTAGAGTGCCTTGCCCGGGAACCGCAGGGTTCCCGACGTCGGCTCCGGGGCCACGTAGGGGCCGCTGCCGCGGTGAAGCGTGCCGCGGGCCTCATGCTCGGCGATCAGCTCGGGAATGAGCACGCCCAGGCCGTCGGCGTGGCCCTCACCCGACAGGTGTGCCACGATGTAGCCCTCGGGGTCAATGACCACCAGCGTGGGCCAGGCGCGGGCCGTGTAGGCCTTCCAGGTTTCCAGCTCGGGGTCGTCCAGGACCGGATGGTGGATCTCGTAGCGCTCCACGGCGGCGGCCAGCGCGACAGGATCGGCCTCGTGCTCGAACTTCGGCGAATGCACGCCCACGGTGACCAGGACGTCGGAGTACTTCTCCTCCAGCGGCCGGAGTTCGTCCAGCACGTGCAGGCAGTTGATGCAGCAGAAGGTCCAGAAGTCCAGGAGCACGATCTTGCCGCGCAGGGCTTCCAGGTCCAGAGACTTGCCGCCGGTGTTCAGCCAGTTACGGCCCACCAGTTCGGAGGCGCGGACCCGGAGGTGGGTGCGTACGGTTTCGCTCATCAGCGTCCTTCCAGCTTTGAGTTGCGTTCAGCCAGCTTGGCATCGCGTTCGGCCAATTTGGCAAACATATCGTTGTAAGCGGTCAGATCGGCGTCGTTATTCCTGTCCGCGGCCCGGTCGGTGCGCCGGGTCTCGCGTTCATCGGACCTGGACCACATGATGGCGACCCCGATCGCCACCAGAAGTGTGGGCACTTCGCCGATTCCCCAGGCCACGGCGCCGCCCATTTGCTGGTCCAGGAGGGCCGAGCCTCCCCAGGTGCGGCCGAGGTTGCCGAAGTAGTCGGCGGCCAGCAGGTTGGTGCCGCCCATGATGGCCACGCCGAAGAAGGCGTGGAAGCCCATGGTGGCCAGCAGGAGCAGGAGCCGGAAAGGGTAGGGGGCGCGGCGCGGCAGCGGGTCTGTGCCGATCATGCTGAGCACGAAGATGTACCCCGTCAGGGCAAAGTGCAGGTTCATCAGCTCGTGGCCCACGTGTTCCCGCATCGCCAGGCTGAAGGCGTCCGAGTAGTAGAACAGGATGATGGAGCCGGCAAAGTTGGCCGCCGCGAACAGCGGGTGGGTGACCACCTGCGAGAACTTCGAGTGCACGAACAGCAGGATCCATTCGCGCAGGCCGCGGGACCCGTCCTTCCTCGCCGGAAGTGCGCGGAGCGCGAGCGTCACGGGGGCGCCCAGGACCAGGAAGATCGGGGCCACCATGGTGAGGGCCATGTGGTCCACCATGTGCGCTGAGAACAGTACGCGGCCGTATACCGACGGCGGTCCCGAAGTGATGTAGGTCAGCACCACAAGACCGATGATCCAGTTCGTCGTGCGGAACCAGGCCCACTTGTCCCCGCGTGCGCGGACCTTGGCCACGCCCAGCAGGTAGGACACCAGGCCGAAGATTCCGACGGCGATCCAGAGCCAGTCGAGGCGCCACTCGGTGAGCCAGCGTTCTGGCGTCAGCTCGGGGGGCAGCTCGTAGCCGGAAAGGATGAAGGCCGGGGAGGCATCGGGGGCATACGTGGTGGGTTCCGGCGGCGCCGAGCGGCCCAGTGCGACGGCGATGCCGGACGTGGCGCCCATGATGAGGAGTTCAATGAGGATCAGCTGCCAGAGGACCCGGCGTGCGGACAGGGACGCCCCGGCGCGGGCCAGCTGCGGGATGACCCATTGCCGGTGCATGAAGCCGATGCCGCCCAGGACCAGTGTGGCGGCGGCCTTCGCCAGGATCAGCTGCCCGTAGGCCGAGTCGAACAGGGCGGCCCAGCTGGTCACGCGGATGCTGGCATTGATGACGCCCGATGCGAAGACCAGCGCGAAAGCGAAACCTGCGAGCGAGGAGAACCGGCGGAGGACGGGCTCGGTGATGTCCTGTCCTCCCGGTTGCGACATCTGGCCGCTGCGGGACAGCTTGCGGGGCGCGAGACTGCCGGAGAGCAGGGCGAGCAGGATGATGCCGCCTACCCAGACGCTGACGCCCACCAGGTGCAGGCCCAGCGAGTTGATGGCACCCTCGTGGTCATTGGAGCTGGCGGAGTGGCCGATCAGGGCGGTGGGAACCAGGCCGATCAGCGCGAGCAGCAGCGTGAACGCGAGGCCAGTCAGGGAACGCACTCCAAAGAGGGCGGTTGTCACGACAGCGGCGATGATCGTGACTGCCAGCCAGGCCCGCCCGGTTTCAATATCAGTCATGAAGTACACGAGGGCACGGGTGAATTCGGCATCCCCGGAGATGCCCTGCCCCGCCACATCGGAGTAAGTCAGCACCAGCACAGCAATGGCAGACAGCGTCCACGCGACGCCGGCGGCCGCCGCGATGGCCAGCGCGCGGGTGAAGGCCGGGTGCTCGGGGGCGTCGGTCTCCTTCGACCGCGCGGCACCGAGCTTGTGCGGCAGAACTCCCGCGGCGAAGATGAGCCCGCCGATCACCGTGGCCAGGGAAACATTGTGGATGGCCTTGCTGACCGGTAGCCCCCACCGGACCAGTGCACCGGGGTCGGAGACCTCGCGGGCGGCTGCGGCACCGGAGAACAGCAGCGCGGCCACCAGCCCCAGGAAGAGGGCACCGAGTCCGGCCAGCTGCCAGGCCCGCGGAATGCCGAAGGCACTGTCAGTGGCCCGCGTTCCCGAATCGGGCGCTGGCTGCGGTGTTAGGGGTTTTGCTGCTGAGGGCACCTATCCATTGTCCGCTACCGTCGCCACGGCAGCGAATCGGGGCCTCGGCGGATCCGTGGTTAAAAGCAAAAGGAGCGGCACCCCTGCGGGGGAGCCGCTCCTTTGAGCTGCGTAAAGACTACTTCTTGGAGACAGCGGCCTTCAGCTTGGAGCCGGCGGTCAGCTTGACGCTGTGGCCAGCGGCAATCTGGATGGTCTCGCCGGTCTGCGGGTTGCGGCCAGTGCGGGCTGCACGGTCAGTGCGCTCAACTGCGAGCCAGCCCGGGATGGTGATCTTCTCGCCGGCGGCGACAGAAGATTCGAAAACCTCGAACAGTGCATCGAGCACGGAGTTGACGGCTGCCTGGCTGGTGCCGGCCTTGCCTGCTACCTCGGAAACAAGTTCACTACGGTTCTTAGCCATGTATGTCCTCCTGGACGCTTTTGATTCTGGATCCTGCATGCGGCGTGCGTGCAAGCCACTGTTCGAAAACTTACCAGCTTGCACCCGCGAGAGGGACAAATTCCGCGTGTTTCCGCCACTTTTTGACCTAAATCACCGGTATTTCAAGGATTTCCATCCAAATGCGGCCTCCATCCTGGATCCACGCTCCCGTCTGGTGCTTCCCCGACAGGTCCTGCTCCGGGAGGGGCCACGGGTGGAGCGTGTGAAAACCCCTGCCGTGTGCGTGCTGGTGGAGTCGAACCCCAGGCCCTATCTTCAGCGGCACTGTGAAGAATGGTGTTTAAATGCGGGAGAGCCCCAACCGTGTGGTTGGGGCTCTCGACCTAATGGTTGTCCGGCGGTGACCTACTCTCCCACACCCTCCCGGGTGCAGTA